>JAEINM010000125.1 GCA_016342385.1 Spirochaetaceae bacterium
AACTCGAAGATAGACTCGAAATTATCAGAAGAATTGTAGAGAATCTATAAAGGCATTCTTAAAATTTAACTTTCTATATACGCCCTGATCATACACCATTGGGAGATGTTAATTACAGGCAGATCAACTTTCTCTAGAACTCGGAATCCAAATTTTTTATACATTCCCACATTTTTTTCATTAGCTGTTTCCAGATAGACAGGAAGTACTTCATTGGTGCTGTCTTCAATTAGAGCTGTTATGAGTTTACTACCGAAACCTTTACCCTGAAATTCAGGATCTACACCTAATGTCATTAAGTAGATGTATTTGATCCCTTTCATATGTCGCCGTCTGGCTTTTTCTAAAGGTTCAAAGATTGGTCTCATACTAAACATAGTTTTCATGCCGATTCTTCTGGTTGATTTTACTAGACCTGATCTGACTATTCTTATAAAAGTCATATCAGCATAGTCACTGGAGACCCAAGCGGCCAATCCTTCAATTTCAGGTGAAGTAGCGTATACTTTCCCATAGGTATTGCAATATCTTGCAGGGCCTTCAAAAAATGCATCCCTTCTATAATCTTCAATATTTTTGAAGATATTACAAAATGCCGGATCATCTTTAAAAGCCCTGCCAAATACATGACCTGTTTTTTCAAAATCTTTCTTTTCTACAGGATAAAGCTCATTTATCAGTTTATTCAAAAAAATCCTCCTATTCCTTAGGGATAGTCAGTAAAACTGTAAAGGGATTGAGATAAAGTATACGTTTGTGACTGTCCACTACATACCTGCCCGTCCCAGAAGATTCACAAGATATCCACTTAGAAAAGCAATATCCTCTACAGGAAGAAAATTCTCTATGATGTCAGAAAAAAGGATATTCCCATCGGAGGGAAATTCTTCATCACCAGGATAAAACTGAAAAATCAGATCTACTTTGGGGAAAACAGGAATCCTGACAGAATAACCTTCACCCTTCCACCTGGTTCCGCCTATTTTTTCAGCCTTGGGGATGAACTCATCTTCCCTTCCCGTAAAATAAGCGGCTAATTTATCGAGCGCTTTACTCTGGAATGAATGATAGTAGAACATCCCCCCCTCTATCTGCTGAAAGTTGATAAACTCACCATGAGACTGTGTATTCCCGGAAGAGGTCAGATAGTGAAGAATCATAACCTGGACAATTAATATCACACTCTGATCTGTGAATGAAATATCAGCCATTTCTATTTCATATTCAGCGTTGAGAAACCGGACATAGTAACATCCCTGATAATAGGATACTCCGGTTCTCAGACAGATGGATTCGGGATCGGCTGCCTTTAGAATATCCGCCGCACTTCTATAGGCGACTTCCAGACTGTTTTCTCTCTGTCTGGAAGCCATATTGCTCTCGGGAATCACCGTTTAAATGCTTCAAGATAGGAGTCGGCATAAATGGATTTGTTCATAATCAGTTCCGCTGTGAGAATGGCATCAACCAGATCCTCATCATTGACATTCATTATAACCGCATCAAGGCCGTTGGCAACCAGCATGGTGGCAAAGATTCTGTTGATAAGGCCTTTGTGAATCGCACCATTGGAAATATTACTCAGACCGCAGACAATATGACAGGGAGGATCGGCAAAAAGACCGAATTGGGAAGAAGCCTGCAGAATTTCCACGGCCTGATTCTGCATAAATTTTAAAGGCATCACAATGGGATCGAGAAAAAGTTTATCTGTAGGAATATCATATTCCATAAATTTTGCCACGATCAGTCCGGCATTCTCTACCCGCTTATCAGCCGTTGCGGGACTGCCGCTTTCATCCATAGCCAGACCTATAAGGGAGGCACCATATTGTTTGACAATGGGGAGTATTTCATCGAGTTTTTTTTCATCGGCAATGACCGAATTGACTAAGGGAGGTCTTTTGCATACGGGAATGGTCTCTTTAAGCATCTGGGGTTTATTATTGTCGATACATATGGGCAGGTCTACTTCCTCCTGTACCATTTCGATCATCCAGCAGAGGTCTTCGGGGTTATTGGATGCCGCTCCGAGATTCACATCGAGATAATCTGCCTTGCCATTAGCCTGTTTCCTGGCGCATTCTCTGATAACATCACCATCTTTGTTTAATACGGCATTTTTGATGGATTTAAAACCTGTATTAATCCGTTCTCCGATAAAAATCATCATTGGTCTCCTTTATGCAATAAATTTTCTGACCGTACGAATGGCCTCGGGATGGGCCATGATCAGAAGATCAGCTCCCGCCTGAAGATACCCCTGGGCACAGACAGCTTCCCACATGGGTCCCCGTTTCTTCACATCTCCCCAACGGGGTAGTATATCCTCGCCCATTGTAGCTTCTTTTGTTCGCCAAACCTCTTCCCCGATATCACACAATTGAGGGCGGGCCATGAGCTTATCCCCCTGGAGGCCGGCTATTCTAGCTCTTTCCATAATGGTATAAACATAGTCAAAACCGTAGCCCAGAGCCGCAGTGGTCTGAAACATAACCACATCATCGAGATTAAATCCCGCATCCTCCAGAAGAATATTCACCTGTTTTCCTATATTGATATCCACAGGAGCTTCGGATATGAGTTTGTGCTTATCGGCTTTACAGATAGCCGCCATAGTCATGTAATTGCTTTCTGTGGCTGATCCCAGCAGACAGTTTTCTCCACGGGCAGCTTGTGAGCATTCCTGCAGTATGAGCCGGTCTTTTTCCATGTCACCGCTTCCCCAGATAATCAGGGGAACTTCGACAGCTTTCAGGAGTGTCTCTATCAGTTTGGCACAGTCCTCAGGTGAACGGTTTGCCCTCTCAGAGGAACCACCGAGGAGCTTTATACTGATAAGATCCACCTTAAAATCCTCTACACACTTCTGAGCCCACTCATCCGGTGAATGAATCTCTTTCCCAATGGCTTTTTGTAAAAAATCAGGCCAGTCTGGGACAATATCAGACACATAACCGGCAATGACAGGTTTATGGGGATTATCGCCATCGAAGGTCAGATGGGGAAGAGTACACTCCCCGCCGATTGTCACCTTTCGGCCTCTTGTACCTCCCTCTTCTTTCAGGGCGCCGATTGTGACCGTACTGATATTCATCTTACATGTTGTACCTACATCAGGAATTTTCATCATTACCTCCTCTACGCTTCGCTATTGAATATTAGGGGATCCGACGCTTCGGGTCCCCCCTTTTATCAACCTCCAATTTTATTAATAATTCTATCTATTTCTTTTATCAGGGAAGGACCTTTTACCTCACGAATAGGCTGACCATTGAAAACAACCTCTTCAATCTCCCCGTTCCGGGGAATATCAGCCAGATGTTCCATCTGCAGTCCTTTTATTCTCTTGTGAACTTCCGATAGTCTCCTGGGATTAACCATTGAAGTGACAACATAGATTTTTTCAATCCTCCCGTTAATGTCACTGATAATCTCTTTTATTTTTTCGCCGCAGCTGAATGAGAGAGGACTTTCATTGACCACGACGATAAGAGCATCAATATCTGTGGTGGTTCTCCGGCTCAGATGCTCCAGTCCCGCTTCATTATCGATTATCACCCAGGGATAAGCGGGAGTCAGATCGTCACAGAATTTTCTTATCAGACTATTGATATAGCAGTAACAGCTGGCTCCTTCCCCTTTTCCCATGGTAATCAGATCGTATCCTTCGTATTCACCGATAATCTGATGGAGTCCCGACTCAATATAGTTGGCTTTAGTCATTCCCGCAGGAAAATCTTTTATGTTTCTCAGCAACTCCTCCCGAAGGTCTCCAATCGTTTCTATTTCCCCGGAACCGAGTAGCATACCAAGATTGCAATCGGGATCGGCATCGACTGCCAGAACCGGTTTCATTCCCCTTTCAACCAGTCGATTAATCAGAAGAGAGGCTATGGTCGATTTTCCTGTTCCCCCTTTCCCTGCTACAGCAATGCTTTTTGTCATGATACAGTCCTCCAGTAATTAATATCTGTGTGGGGAAGAAACATGGCCTTTCTGAACTCTTCCACATAGTCATCGGCTCCCAGAAGATCATAGTATGTTGTCATATGGCGGATGCTGGTTAATTCAGAAAAGGCATCCTGGTAGAATGCAGCCAGTTTTGCTCCTTTTAATGATGTATTACCGACAAATTGAATTTTATCTGAGGTCATAGGAGGCAGGAGACCGATATTGACGGCACTTTCAATGGAGAGATAATTACCGAATGCTCCGGCAAGATATATTGTTTCCAGATCACTGAATTTCAGAGATAATCTCTTCATAAGGATATTCACAGCGGCAAAGATGGCGGCTTTAGCCGTGATAATATTTTCCAGATCCTTTTCTGTGATGTAAATGGAATCCTTTTTCAGATAAAAACATCTTTTCTGAGTGTCACCGAGAATAGCTGTCCTCTTCTCATCTATGAAAAGACCTGAACGGTTTATAATCTTTTCATTGAGAAGAACACTTACAAGATCCATAATCCCGGAACCGCAAATGCCCACAGGATCTTCTCCGTCAATCGTCCGGTATTGGATTTCCCCGGATTCAATAGTGACTTTTTCAATGGCTCCCGGTTCAGCTCTCATGCCGCATTCTACGCTGGCACCCTCCAGTGCCGGACCTGCCGAAGCCGATGCGGCCATAAGCCATTCCCGATTTCCCAGTATTATTTCCCCGTTAGTCCCTATGTCAATTAAGAGGCTCAGTCCCTCCTGTCTATGCATCTGCAGAGCCAGGATTCCCGCCGTTAAATCACTGCCCACCCATCCGCTGATACCGGGTAGAGAATAGAGCAGTCCCCGCCTGTTCACCTCCAGGCCCACCTCCCCGGCTCTTAGAGGAGGAGGTTCTACTGTCACAGGAATAAATGGTTTCCGGCGGATATTGCTGGTAGATAAACCCAGGAGGAAATGTTCCATTGCCGTGTTCCCGGAACAGATGACAGCTGTAATATTTTCCGGTGTAATTCCGTTTCTATCGGTGAGGATCCGGATCAGTCTGTTGATATCGCCTACAATAATTTCCTGCAGAACAGCGGATCCTTTTCTCTCGGCATGAATCATCCGGCCTGTGACTTCACTGCCGTGAACAGACTGGGAGTTATAACAGGTGGCCTGGTCAATGGTACTTCGCCAATGAGCATTGACCAATTGAGCCACAATGGTAGTGGTTCCCATATCGACAATAATCATATAATTGGAATCTTCTCTGTTCCCTGCTTCTATATCCATTATTTCCGCTATATCTCTTCTCAGTCCTACAGTGATTGTCACATTATAGTGATTGTTTCTGAGTACTCTGGGAAGAGTCTCGATAATCTTCAGTCCCATCTGCATAGTGGGTATATTCAGTCTTTTTTTTACTTCATCAGAGACAAGCTGATGATCAGCCTGTCCGTTAAATAATGTGGGTTTTTCCAATTTAATATAGATTTTCTGCACAACCGGAAGTGTTTTGTAATGTAATAGATTATCAGTGCTGACATGGCTATCATCTTTATCACCAGATAAAGGTACAGCGGTTTTCCCATGGAGGATTATCCCGGGGATATCAACTGATAGATCATTATAGATATGACTCAGACAGGCAAGAACATATCCCTCGTCCCTCTGCCTCCGGGTAAAAGGCCAGGTGATTCTATCGCGCATATCCCCTTCAATAATGATCATGGCGCATTTGCCACAGATTCCCTCTCCTCCGCAATTGGTATTCAATTCAATCCCCGCCTTACGGGCGGCATCGAGCAGACTGGTGCCGCTTTTTACGCGAACAGACTTTTCCAACCGGCTGAATTGAACAAGATGCACTATTTCCCCCAGATTTTATTCATAAAAGATGGTATTTCTTTGGCTGTTTCAGGACCGATGATAACCTCTTTCCATTCTGACTGATCTTCAATTTCAGCACGGAATACAGGTAGCAAACCGGGAATGATCAGTTTCCGGTGATTCACTTTTTCTGCTACATTCTGATCTTTTAAGGCCTGTATGACTTTTTCAGCGGATATTTTATCTCCTGCCCATGAATTGAGTACACCAAGCCCCTCTGTATCGACAACTGAAATATAGGCGGGGATTTTGCTTCTCTCCACTTCCCCGGCAACGCTGAAATAGGTAAGTGAAAAATTCGTCGTATAAAAGACAGGAGAGTTTTCATCGGGATTCCCTATCTCATACAGTTTTGCCTCGACTGTATTGGGAACTTGAGGATCTGTGAATACATCCTGAATAATTGTCAGATTGGGCATCAGCGCCCAGGGCTCTCTCCCCTTCATCAGTACAATACCGGCATACTTTGCTGCTGCTGTTGAAAGAAGTACTGTTTCAGACTCCTGGGAATCACATTCAAATTCGGTGATTATAGGATACCCGAAAGGTCTGAATTTATGGAGCAGAGCGGAACGCCTTACCTGAGTGGAAAATCTCACGAAATCACCTGGATCAGCGCCTCCTTTCCACGAGAGAAGAAGCTCATCGAGCCCGACCTCTTTTGCTTTAACAGTAAAATCCGCCAGTTCTTCCAGAGTCGGGGCTGAAATAGCCAGTGGCAGTTTATATTCTTTGGCAATGGCAATGAAAGCATCGAGATTCTCTTCTGTAGCCCTGTAGATCAGGGGTTTACTATGCTTCACAGCTAGAGCGGCAGATTTCATAGCATCGGGATTTTCTCCTACCAGAATAAGAGGTACTTCACTTTTTTCTGCAGCAATAGCGGCTCTTTCTGAGGGATTATTGACTCCATCGATTTCGACAGCACAGAGTTCAACTTTAATCTCTTTTCCAACTCTTACATATTTCCGGCTGTTAATCTCCTCCAATCCCTTTATAAAATCATCATCTGATAAATCGGAAGACAGTTTGATGGCAATTCCGCATTTCCGGTGAAATTTTTCCTCGTGTCGGCACATAACAGTTTCCTGACCGGTTTCAAAGACAGCAGTTCCGGAACCCAATTTCACCAGTCTCATGGGAGGTGATGATTCTTCCGACAGTGTGCTTGTCGCCTCATCAGAAATATCCGGGCAATCGGCAATGGCTTTCTGTTTGGCCGCGACCTGCATGGCAAAGGCCATACAGGTGGGAAATCCGCACTTTTTACAATTTGTCCGAGGTAGTTGTTTATAGATCTGCATACCTGTCAGTGCCATTCAATCCTCCTTATGATGTCTATGGAGCTCTCATCCCCAATGGGCTGTTACAAAATCTCCCATCTATCAATAAAAGCCCCTAAATCCCCTAAAGGGGACTTTTCAACTTTATCTCCCCCTTTAGGGGGCTGGGGAGCTAAAACATAGGATCCATTTCTAGTGCCGGATGAGATATCTGCTCGAGATAGGTCAGTAATTTATCTGGATCTTCCGCATTCTCCTCAGTGGCAATTTTATCAAAAAGATCACCTATTCCATTCTTTTCCAATCTCTCTTTTAATCTGTCCTGTATCTCCTCTTTCAATTGTCTGGACATCCAGACTATCCTCTTATGTCCTCCATCGGCCGAAATAAACTTACCGCTGCTGATATAGAGTTTCCCGATACCGATAAATCCCGGAACCTGGAGCCCCCCTCCAACCTGACCGGCCATTGTTGAAAAGGTCATCCCCACCGGTGTCATACCCGTAAAATCACGGTCTACAATCATGACTCCATTAGCTTCTGGGACAATGGCGGCGATACATTCAAAACAGCCGCATGAAGTCATGGGATCTTCCATCATGGAATAGGCATTGAATTTACTTAAGGTTCCATTGGATTTGACAGCAATGTAATCATTGACATTTTTCCATTGACCCTTAACAGGTTCCAGGCACTCTCCTTTGTCCACCGGTTCATTGGGACCGTGTTTATTTATCTGATAGGAAGCCTTGCTGTCGAGCCATGTATAGGCGCCGCAGAGTCCCAGTCTTTCAGGAGTGATCATACAAACGTGATTCGGCGCATAGGATTGACAGAGAGTACAGGAGTAAAATTGATCAACATCCTCATCAGTCATTCCTCCAATGCGGTCATCTCTATCCGCGTAAACCTTTCTGGCAAGTTTATGCAGTTCTGCTACTTTGGCTCCATCGGTATAGAGTTTGATCTGTATTCTGTCGAGTATGGAAGAAAATTCATTGTGCATTCTCGCCAGGACTATCTCTCCGAAATCCTTTACCCTGAAACCCTCTTTATGAGCTGTCTTACTGATTCTCAACCAGATAATCGCTCTCTGTCCCATATGAAATATCCCGTTGGCACAGGAGATAAACTCATGCATTCTTCTCTCGAGAACTGTTTCAAAGTCCTCCTGAAAATCACGGCCTGCCACTTCCACCATCATGGCCAGAGGATAGGCCTCCCCTTCTTTCATATCTTCAATTTCCGGGCCGATCACCTCAATTTTTCCATCTTCAACTTCATCTATCGGTTTCATCAGAAGCAGCTCAAAAGCTTCGGAATATTTTCCACCGAACTGAACATACATATCCTCTTTCCGGACTCTCTCCCCTTCAAATCCCGCCCCATAGAGAACGGGAATGGGAATGTTTTCCACCTTCACAGTCAGGTCTCTCAGCTCTATGGCCCGGGGAATAATCTCATCTAATTTCACACCGGAGATAACATGCTCGTAATTACAGATTCCCGTAGGCAGGATCTGGGGAATATTCACATCGGAAATAACCGGAAATCCGAAATTAATCGCACCAGCAGCCGTAGCGTATTTCTCATCGGTAATCAGCTGATCTTTATCGGCATCCTTATCAGCCCCGAGAGCCATTACAAAAGCGTGAACCCTGTCATTGTTGTACATGAGGATCTCTTTAGTCGCTTTAAAAGTACCCGCTTCAATTCCACCAAATGTCATGGCCGACCGGGCAGCAAAATTCAGGGCATGAATAGCCGCAGTAATGTCATTGCCATAGGGAACGAGGAAACAATCCCAGTTCATCTCAATCCCCTCTTCCGCCAGTTGATGGGCTATAGAACGGCCATTGGTATTTCCCGCTATAAACACGAGTATATTTTTCTCCTGCAGCTCCCTGATCAGTTTGACCGCCTGGGCATTGGTATCGGTACAGCCCACAATGGCGGCAAAACCGGGCATTCGTCCATCGACCAGTTTAATCCCCTGTGATCTGAGAATATTGTCTCCGGAAAACCCCAGCCAGAAATCATCTTTCAGGTGATTCGGGTTCTTGTATTTCAGAGATTCAATAATCTCTTCGGCAATGAGAGTCGCCACACCGGAATCGAGGGTTTCCCCCAGATAGGGCAGCCAGTTTTTTTCCGAGGGGATATTACCCAGCAGTTTTTTCGCTTCCTGCAGGGAATAGTTCAGATCTCCCATCTGTTTTACCTGCTGTCCCAGAAACAGATACATTATGGGAAGGTAGTAGGCCGTATTGGGATAGGCAATAATCTCTTCTTTCCCGTATTGTTTTATCGCAGCCTTCAGAGCCATCTCCGCTCTATTTACCATTTCATGTGCACCTCTAATCGCTGCTGTTGCAATTATTTTTGACATAATTTACACCCCCATAAAGGAATAATTTTTTTTTCTTCTGCAGCTGGGACAAAGGGACAAGATATCTTCCGTTACATTTATCTTTTCCTTCAATTGTTCCATCTGAACTTTTGTTCCCACCGGTTTACCGCAGTCGGAACAGAGAATCATGGGGAGATTTACACCCCACTCTTTTTTTATCAGATTATTTTTTTTCAGTTCAAACTCAATAACACCCGTAGGGCAGACACTGACACAGGCCAGACAGCCGATACAAAGAGATGCGGCAATTTGATAGGGAGAAGTGACCTCTTTCCTGATCCCGCGCTGAGCTGTACCGATAGCATTGGCCCCAATAATTTCATTACAGACCCGGATACATAATCCGCAGAGAATGCAGTTGGACTCGCCCCCATCGACACTGGTAAAAGGTGATTTCTCAATGCCGTACAGGGCAGCCAGTGTTTTAATCGGTACTGATTCG
>JAEINM010000126.1 GCA_016342385.1 Spirochaetaceae bacterium
TCCAGCTTCTCCAGAGCTATGTTAAAAATATAGATGGATAGTCGGGGGCCTAATTGCCTTAAATGTGAATACTACTATATTACCTGGGATCAATCGTTTCCAAAGGGGTGCAGAATGTTTGGGATAAAAACGGTTCAGTTCCCCTCTGTTGAAGTGAGAAGAAACACAGGAAGAAAATGTCCCTCCTTCGTGAAATCTTCGAGAATCAGAGACTGAATTACTGAATTGTCTATTCTCTACTTTGTGTCTTTTATGATATTATCGCCAGATACTTAAAAATGAAAAAATGAGAAGGTAGTTGTAATGGGTTTGAATTGTGGAATCGTTGGTTTACCCAATGTTGGAAAATCAACAATTTTTTCAGCTTTGACTTCTGCTCCGGCAGAGGCGGCAAATTATCCCTTTTGTACAATTGATCCCAATGTGGGAATCGTCAATGTCCCCGATGAGAGGATGGACAAAATTGTAGAATTGGTTCCGACATTAAAGATAATTCCCGCTGTTGTGGAATTTGTAGATATTGCCGGACTGGTGAAGGGTGCTTCCAAAGGTGAGGGATTAGGAAATAAATTTCTAGCAAATATCAGAGAAGTCGGGATGATAGTTCATGTGGTCCGCTGTTTTGAAAATGAAGATATAGTACATGTCAATAATAAAATTGATCCTGCCGGAGATATTGAGACTATCAATATAGAACTGGCTTTTGCTGATCTGGCAACTGTTGAAAACAGAATCGTAAAAAATGACAAAACCGCTAGAAGTGTTGATAAGGATATTCGTAAGAAAGCTCTCCTTCTCGTTCCTCTTCTGGAAAAACTGAAAGTTAATCTGGAAGAGGGTATCGCTGTACGCTCAATGGGATTAACCGACGATGAGCTGATTCTTATTTCTGATTTGCATTTGATAACAGTGAAGAAACAGATTTATGTATGCAATGTCGACGAGAATGGTCTTGTAGAGGAACCGGAGTATGTCAGATCTGTCAAGGCCATTGCCGAAGAAGAGGGGACTCAGGCGGTTGTGCTCTGTGGGAGTCTGGAAGCGGATATTGCTTCTCTCGATGATAAAGAAGAGAGAGAAGTCTTTCTCGAAGAGGCCGGATTAAAAGAATCAGGGCTTTCCAAACTTATCAGAACTGCTTACGCTGAACTCGGATTGAGGACTTTTTTTACAGTTGGTGAAAAAGAGAATAGGGCATGGACCTTTCATGAAGGGTCCAAAGCCCCTCAGACGGCCGGTGTTATCCATACGGATTTTGAAAAGGGATTTATTAAAGCAGAAGTATATCACTGTGAAGACCTATTTCAGGAGAAATCGGAACAAAAAATTAAAGCAGCCGGTAAGCTGAGAATTGAAGGAAAAGAATATGTTGTGCAGGATGGGGACGTTATGCACTTTAAATTCAACGTATAGGATATAAAATGCAATATCGGCCTTATGGTTCAACAGGAAGAATGGTCTCAGTTCTTGGAATCTCTACAGCAGATTTTCATGAGAAAAAGGAAATAGAAAAATACAGCTCATCCATAGTTCATGCATTTGAAAAGGGAGTGAATTATTTTGATTCATCACCTTTTGCCCGTCAGGGGATAGGGGAAAAAGCACTTTCCAACGCTATTGTGGAGATGAAAAAAACCGGACACCCCTTTAATCTTGCATCACGGACAATGGCGACAAATGGTGATGATCTGATGAGAGATCTCGAGATGAGTCTGAGGCAGCTCGATGTGGAGATAATTGATTATTATCAGCTGTGGAGAATCTGCAATGAAGAACAGTTGACATCGGGGGGTGACTCCTCTCTTATGGCCGGATTGAAAAAAGCTGTTAGTGAAGGACTAATCAGGCATCCCGTTATCTCTACAAATATGGGAAAGGTCCATATGGTTCAGATGGCTGAGAATTATTTCTTTGAAGGAATTACTCTGGGCCATTCGGGAATAAGACTTCTCTTTGATAAAGATGCTGTCTTTTCTTTTACAGATCATAATTTAGGGCTTGCCGTATTAAATCCTTTCGGAACAGATTTCTTTCACTCCAGACAGTCATTGTTTGATTTTATCCGAACCAGTGAAAACCAGACCTTTCTGGAAGCATCGCTGCATTTTTTTATGTCTAATGACTACATAAGTACCGTTGTAACAAAGCTGTCTACTCCCTACCAGATAGATCAGGCTATTTCTGCAGTCGATCATTTTGAGCAATATACTGAAGATGAAATAAATAAAAACTGGAAGAGGATGCGTAACGAGTTGATGACGTTCAGAGAACAGGGAAAAACTCTCTCTGCTGTCAGCATTAAAGAGACCTCTATTATTTCCGATGCTGTTGAATTTTTACTGGGACCGAAGAAAAGCTGATATTATGAATAGATCTACAAGACTCCGTATTGGCGGGCAAATTATATTACTATTCCCTTTGATTCTGTTGTGGACCATTCCTGCCAGCGTCAAAATTGTCCTTATGACTCTGTGGCCTGTATTGCTGGTGATCTATTATTATCCTTCTATACTCAGCTACATTGCTTTTATTATGTATAATACAAAAGGGAAAACATTTTATTTGAAATTAATGGCTTCTGCCTATAAAAGCAAAAGAGTCGATCCCGAATCAGCAGCAACCTATTCTTATATATTATTAAAAGACGGTCAGTTAGAGAAGTCTTCAGAAGTTCTCGATTATGCTGAGAATCGGGCTAAGGAGATGATTCACTGGAGGAAGGGAAAGAACAGGTACAATCATGTTCATTCCTATCGTGCTTTAATACTCTGGAAAGAGGATAGGATGGATGATGCCGCTGATCTTTTAATCAATCTTCTTAAGGAAAATTACCGCACCAGCGTACTATATGCAAATCTTGGCTGGTTCCTGATAAAACTTCAGAAATACGATGAAGCTTTAGCCGTCAACCTCGAGGCTTTGGAATATGACAGATCAAATGCCATTCTGGATAATATAGGTTTAACTTATATGAAGATGGGAGATCTGGAAAAAAGTCATGAGTTTTATACGGAATTGATCGGAAAAGATCCGGATTTCCCCGATGCCTGGTTCAACTTCGGGCAATTACTTGAACAGAAAGGAATAGGAGAAGAGGCGCAGAAGATGTTTCGCAAGTCTCTTGATTGTGAATTTTCTTATCTGGGTACGGTCACTAAAGAAGAAGTGGAATTGGCTATAAAGTAGAGATTGTCAGTACTTGCTGATAGAAATTTGAGATCCCTTCTCCTTTTAAAATGGAGAGTTCGGAGCCGGAGGTCCCATCAGCATATTGGATCCCGATGTAATACTGTCCAGGAGACCCTCGCTGTTGTAGTCCGAGTTTGTTATTCTCTTTCCGATTTCCAGATATATTCTGAAATAATAGAGGGATCTTGTCAGTCGGCCTCTGGTTTCTTCGTAGTTATTGAAATAATGATTAAACAATTGCCTCTGAGTCATATTGATATCTAGAGCCCCTTCTCCATATCCCTTTCTGTGGAGATCTCCAAGAACCTTCATGACATAAAAGGTATGCTGAAAAATCGGCAGTACAGAGCGCAGTTCCATTATTTCTGCCGATACAGATTGCTTACTCAGTACGGCTTCAGACAATGAGGGATTGATTCCACTTTTTAAATATCTGTTCCATCGTGTAAAAACTTCGTCTTTTCTTTCCAGAGACTGCCAGCTTCTGTCAAAGCGGGGATAAAACTGATTGTAAAGTTTGGCGTAGTGTCTGATGGAGATTAAAGCATTGGATTTTAGAATATTCAGCCTTTCTGTATACCAGTCTTTTCTATATTCATTAACTTTATCAACAGGAACACTAATTTCTCTATAATTATTGTTCCTGTCAGTCTCGCAGACGACTCCGGGAGTTGAAAACCATTCCTTTCCTGTATCATTTTTGCAGGAGACCTTACCTTCCGTCGTTGTGACAAGAGTAGAGCCGTCAACAAGAGAACTGATTGTGAATTCTGTTCCTCTGACTCCCATAACACTATTGTTCACATTGATTTCAAGCTCACTATCATTATAGAGTTTCTGTACTTTCATTCCCATTGAACCGGCTAATAGTTGGAAACTGGTTTTTGTACTACCCTGTACTTTTTTCGTGTCATAATAAAAAGAGGTTTCTTCCATTACTTTAATAGTCACCGCCCGGGAAACCGGTGTGCTAATATCAATTTCCACATAACCGTCAACACCAGTTTCGATCATATCGTAATTTTCCAGTACCGTTCCGATATCGATATCACCTATTTCGATATATTGCCCGTCTCTTGTTATGTCGACAGTGCCCTCTATGTAGGTAATGATCGCATCAGTACCTGCCTGAGCTGCTAAATATGCAGACATTGTTATAAAGATCAGTTTTAGAATAATGGTTTTCACTTTCACTTTCATTTTCGGTCCTATGTTTGTTTTCTAAGAAATATTATATCCCCCTAAGAATATAATTCAATACAATGTTATGGCTTTTCAGCTATTGCCAGGGAATAGTAATAGCTTTCATCAGGTTCTCTCCAGCGGCTGATGATGTAGAGCCCCTCTATATGTACATTGGAGCTGATCAGCGTTTGATTGACAGTTGTAGACGCGCTGTATGATTCCCCTCCCCGTTCAACATTGGCTGTACCGCCATAAATATTTGTGCTGATAATATTTGCTATTTCTGCCATAGCCAGTTTGTCGGCCTGTTCCCAGGATTCATAGACTGTTTTTCTTCTTCCCGAAGCTCCCACACCAATGATAAATCCCTCTATGTCGGGTGGACTATTAATCCAGAATGGCTTTTTATCGGGCATCAGTTCTATTGCCGGATATCCCGGTAGAGAGTTCCCTTTCATTTTTATCAGAGCCGCATAGTAGTCCAAGGCATGGCTTTCTTCAATTATTTCCAGTTTATTCAGGAATGAATCGGCCAGATCTTTATCATAGATTATCTCCACCTTCTGGGCCTGAATTGTCCCTATGACATTTTCGTCTATCAGTTTCTGATAACTGACATATGCTCCGTAATAAATGGAGATCTGTCTTGAAGCACTGGCAAGAGCGTATGCGACTTCATCTTCATTAAATAGGAATCTGGGAGTAACTGCTGCAATCACAAAAGCATTGTCTTCTGGATAAGTTCTAAGGGATAGCTGATCTAGAGAAGAGGGTTCTACTTGTTTCGGGTTCTGGTTTTGAGTCATTTCCTGTTTTTCAATTTCTCCGGAGGGGATGGCCTCTCTGCGGGCATTTTCATTCTCTGTGGCACAACCGGAAATAAATAGAATGAATAAGAGAGAGATCAGGTAATTTCTTCTCATGAAAGACTCCTAAAAAAAACAGGTATAGAGTTAAACTCTATACCTGATATAGTCATCGTACTGTCATTGATTATTCAAAATCTTCATTAGCTGTGGTCGTCAGAGGTTTATCTTCCAGAGAGGCATCGAGTCTTCTCAGTGCTTCATCAGATTTAAATTCTGCGAAAGCTGCGCTTTCATTTCTTTCAAATAGATTTTCCACTTCCGTTACTAGCTCCCGTACAGGATAGGTAACCATGGCAAACCAGTTTCCATCAACTGCGGCATATACTTCAACTGTTTTTGCATTCTTCAAATCAATATTCGTTATCTGCTTTGATATGGATTCAACAAAAGTAATAGACTGAGTGTCATCTCCCGAACCGCCTTCCTGGAAGTAGTCTGTCAGCATGGCTTCAACTCGAGTGTTCATTTGAAAAGCTATATCTGTTCTGGCTCTGGCTACAGCGGTCTGTCTTGATACGCTATCGCTCGACATTTTTGCCATTCCCAAACCTACAATCTGGTCTTCGTATACCGGAGGATTCAGAAAGAACTGAGGCAGGTCTCTTCTTGCCGGAGGCTCTTCTGCAACAGGTTCAGGTGCTGGTGCTGCCGGAGGAGGAGCTGAGGCACAAGATGCCAATAACATTGCTACTAATAGAATTGATAATACAATCCCTGTTTTTTTCATTTTAATCTCCTTAATCGAGTCTTTTATTATACTCTTAAAAATTCTAATCTCTAAACTCTTAGGTTTCAATCTTTTATAACAAGATTTAACCGCTATTCTGTCAAAATATATGGCAGAAAAAAAATAAAAACAAATTTTCATCATTTTTTTTTATTTTTTCCCTTCATTCTCATCATTAACGGGGTTTGATTGAAGGGTAAGACATCCCGTTCTTTATAGCTTTAAAAATATCATCAGACCCTCTGCTTTCGGTTTCGAGAATAAAGAATCTCTTTCCAATCTCTTCAGGGAAATGAGCATCAGAATTCGAAATCAGAGGAATTGAACCTCTGTTCAGGTTCATAGGATAGGTAGTAATTTCCAAAGCATCATAAGGATCAGGAGGAATAAAGCCCAGTTGACTGCTCATGCTGAAAGCAGCTCTATCTATGTGAGCCGGAATAAATAATCCGCCGGCTTTGTGTACCATTAGGAGAAGTTCATCGCTGGAGTAGGTTAATGCTCCCCCTGTAAGATATTTATCCAGCTCACCGAGTATATTGTCATTTTCATCAACATAGACCTGGTCTCCGAATTTTTCCGGAATATTGGGGCGGGACTGGAGGTTGCTGTAGAGGTCGTTTCCAAACTTGACGGCAATTCGGGAATCCCTGAAGAGGCAGAGAGAATGAAATTCCTCCGATGTTGTTGCCTCTATGGCAAAGAGTGGAATAAGAGGGGTGTTTTTACAGGCGGCTTCCAGAGCAGGCGCATTTAAAGCGCTGTTATGGTCAGCAATGGCTATTACATCGAGTTTTTGTTCCTGGGCAATTCTGACTATTGAGGAGGGCGACATATTAAGTGAGCCGCAGGGGCTAAGACAGGAATGTATGTGTATATCACATTTTAATTCCATCAGCTGTCCATTAGCTGCCTGATTTTCCAGGATGCTTCGAACTGGTTATCATCAGTCTGATAGATCGCGATACTTTCATCTTCCGCCGCCTGGATCATATCAACAGGAGCTTTCCGCCCGTTGCAGAGAATTATTCCCCTGATATCTGAAAGAGTCGCTACAGCAATGGTGTTTTTATGAGCCTGGATTGTTATCAGGACTGAATCGGCTTCACAGTTGCCGATAACATCGCTTAAGAGGTCTGAAGTGTAGCCTTTTGAAAATTTTTCACATTCCCTATTTTCAACGAGCTCTTCATAACCTAGAATTTGAGTGATGCTCTTAAGTTTCACAATTATCTCCTTCTCCGGGCAGCAAATCTTACCATCGGGAGGAGGAAATGTAAACGTTCAATATAATGACAAAAAAAAATAAACAGGAGATAATACCTGTATTTTCCAATTGATAAACTTTTATTTATTTGTTAGTTTTATTCTTGAAAAATTTATCGAATCTAAATAATATGTTTAAATTACGAAACAAGTCTAGGGAGGTTCCATGCAGACTACAGAAGAGTATAAAGTTACTGATGCTCTAAAAGCATTTGTGGAAGAATGGCGTGATAAGCCGGGAAATCTTATCATGGTACTTCACAGAACACAGGAAGAGTACGGTTTTATACCGCGAGCTATTGCAATTGAACTGGGGCGAATGCTCGATGTTCCTCTTGCGAAAATTTATGGAGTTATTACATTTTATCATTTTTTCAAACTGGAAAAACCTGGTAAGAATCAGATTGCCGTATGTATGGGAACAGCTTGTTACCTGAAAGGCGGAGAAGATCTTATACTGGAGCTTGAAAACCTGCTAAGTGTAGGGGTTAACTGTACTAGCGAAGATGGAATGTATTCACTTGAAGCAGTCCGATGTATTGGATGTTGCGGACTTGCACCGGTATTAACTGTCAATGGTGACGTATACGGAAAACTCGGTTCTGACGAGCTTCCTGCGGTTATAGCCAAATACACTGATTAAAATGCATTTTTCCCTTTGTGATTGTATTCTGGATCTTGTTCAGAATTCCGTTGAAGCTAAAGCTCAGGAGATCAGGTTGATTCTGAAGCAGTCTGAAGATTCCTTTATTGTCTGCATAGATGATGACGGGCGTGGAATGACTGAACAGGAGCTGAAAGCTGCTACAGATCCTTTTTATACAGATGGGAAAAAGCATATACACCGCAAAGTGGGGTTGGGTCTTCCTTTTTTAATTCAGACAGTATCGATGACTGAAGGTCGTTTTGATATTCAATCTGAAAAGGAAAAAGGAACCTCAATAAATATTGAGTTCAACTTTAAAAACATCGATACACCACCTTTGGGAGATGTAATTTCTCTCCTTTATCAGGTGATGTGTTTTGACGGTTCGTTCAACTTAATTGTTGAAAGATCATATATCGATGACAGAGGGACTGATTCCTATAAGGTGGACCGGAAAGAAATGCAGGAGATTCTGGGAGATCTGAGCAGAGTGTCGTCATTGAGCCTGCTGAAGGATTTTATAATCTCCCAGGAAGAAGAGTTGAAAACAAGCTGGTCGTCAACGAGTTGATTTCTCGCTGATGTGTCGCTCCACAGGTGCTTACACCGGGAACGAACTCACAAATACGGCCATAGGAGACTGATAATGTCAAAAATGACTTTGGAAGATTTAAGAAAACTGAGAGAGACAAAAAAACTGGAAGCCAGTCAGAGAGATACTGATGGCAAGGAAACTCTCGTTATTGTTGGGATGGGAACCTGTGGAATTGCCGCAGGAGCAAAAGAAGTTCTCGATGTAATGCTGGGAGAACTGAAGAAGGTCGGAAATGATAATGTGATTATCAGGCAGGCCGGGTGTATGGGCCTCTGTCATGTTGAACCTACCGTTGAGGTTCGCACCCCCGGTATGCCCGACACAATATATGGTAAAGTTGATGCCACCGTTGCGCAGAAGATTGTTCATCAGCATATTGTTGACGGACATCTTGTAAACAAACATGTTTATGATAAACCTGCAGCAGATATTATAAAGCAGTAAGAGAGGAAAGAATGGCCGTAAAAAATTACGTATTAGTTTGTGGCGGATCTGCCTGTGAATCTGCTAAAGGTAATGAGATTTATAAATCTCTTATACACGAGGCTGAAATTCAGGGCGTTCACAGCGATCTGCAGATAGTAAAAACCGGTTGTTTCGGTTTTTGTGAAAAAGGACCGATTGTAAAAGTTCTCCCCGATGAGGCTTTTTACGTTGACGTTAAACCGGAAGATTCTAAAGAGATTATTTCAGAGAATATTGTAAAAGGCAGAATGGTTGACCGCCTTTTATATAAAGAAGACAGTAAAGGTGATTTCAAAGCGGAAGACATCAAGTTTTACCAGAAACAGGAGAGAATCGTTCTTCGGAACTGTGGTCTTATTGATCCGGAGAGTATTGATGAATATATTGCACGTGACGGGTATCTGGGACTTGAGAGAGCTCTTTTTGAATTATCCAGTGATGATATTATTGATGAATTGAAAAAATCAGGATTGAGAGGTCGCGGGGGAGCCGGTTTCCCTACTGGATTGAAGTGGAGCTTTTCCCAGAGAATCGAATCTGATCAGAAATATATTGTCTGTAACGCCGATGAGGGGGATCCCGGTGCCTATATGGACAGAGCCACCCTGGAAGGTGACCCCCATTCCGTTATCGAAGCGATGATCATTGCCGGTAAATGTGTCGGGGCCGATAAAGGAGCCATTTATATTCGTGCCGAATATCCCCTGGCAATCAAGAGACTGGAAATTGCTATGGAACAGGCCAGAGAAAAAGGACTCATGGGTGAGAATATCCTGGGAACTGATTTCTCATTTGATCTGGAGATCAGACTGGGAGCCGGTGCATTTGTCTGTGGAGAGGAAACAGCTCTTCTCGCCTCTATTGAGGGGAAAAGAGGTATGCCGATCCCTAAACCGCCATTCCCTGCAGCAAAAGGTCTTTTCGGTAAGCCTACTGTTATCAATAATGTTGAAACATATGCCAATATTCCCGT
>JAEINM010000127.1 GCA_016342385.1 Spirochaetaceae bacterium
ATGTGTGAACATTGACATTTTTCCCCGTTTCATCCTTATATCTGATTCCCAATCTTCTAGACTGATAATCGGTGCAGTTAGACGTGCTGGTAATTTCGCCCCAGTCTCCATTTTCCCCTCTTCCGGGCATCCAGGCTTCAAGATCATATTTTCTGTATGCCGGACCGCCGAGGTCTCCTGTACAGGTATCGACAACTCTGTAGGGAATATCCAGAGATGAAAAGATTTCCTCTTCAATTGACCGGAGTTTTTCATGGAGTTTGTCAGAATCTTCAGGTTTGCAGTATACAAACATCTCAATTTTAGAGAACTGGTGAACTCTGTATAATCCCTTTGAATACTGACCGGCAGATCCTGCTTCTCTTCTGAAACAGTGGCTTACTCCGGCCATAAGGATCGGTCCGTTTGAAAGATCAATAATCTGTTCGGCATAATATCCGCCCAGTGTAATCTCTGCTGTTCCGACCAGACAGGTTCCTGTTCCTTCTATTGTATAGATATTGGATTCCTCTCCCCGGGGATTAAAACCAATTCCTTCAACAATTTCCTCTCTGGCAATATCAGGAGTGATAGAAATTGTGAAACCGTGCTTCTGCAGTATATCCAGAGCATATCTCGTCAGTGCTAATTCAAGAATGACCGCTTCATTGGTCAGGTAATAGAATTTAGATCCCGAGACTCTTGTGGCTGTTTCAAAATCGATAAGTTTGAGAGATTCTCCCAATTCGACATGGTCTTTGGCTTTATAGGAAAATGTCGGAATAGTTCCGCTTCTTTTAATTTCTGTGTTGTCTTTGTCTTCTTTACCAATGGGAGCATCGGGGTGAGCCATATTGGGAATAAGCGAGGCTTCATTTTTCAGCGATGAGAATATCTCTTCGGAAGATGATTCCATTGCTGCAATCTGCTCTTTCAGGGATTTACCCTCTTCTATAAGAGCCTGGCGTTCGGACTGGTCCATTTTGCCTTTCATCTTCTTTGCGTTTTCATTTCTCTGACGACGAAGATCCTCCAGTTCCTGGAGTGCCTTATTTCTGGCATCGTAGAGCTCAACCACTCTGTCCGCATCTGCTTGTACATTTCGATTGCGGATATTCTCTTTAACTGCGTCAATATTTTCTTTGATAAATTTCAGGTCTAACATAATTGGAAATATATCAGATGAGCCCTGAAGCTTGCAAGGGCGAACAGGAAAAAGGGACGAAAACCCTACATTGGATTATTTAATGAGAAGGAAGAGGGGAGCGTGGAGGAACAAGAGATCGTAGGGACAAGGCATGCTTTGTCCCTACGGGAATGATATGGGAAAAAATTACAATAAAATATCTTTCAATTCTTTCACCAAATCCGCGAAATGATCCAATGCCAATTTCACCGGTTCGGGGCTGCTCATATCCACTCCTGCCAGCTTTAAGGATTCTAATGGAAATCTCGATCCCCCGGACTTGAGAAAGTTCGTATAATCTTCTCTCTCTTTTTCTCCGCCCTTCAGAATCTTGCGAGCCAGGGTTATGGCTGCCGATAATCCTGTTGCATATTTATAGACATAAAAGGCCCGGTAGAAATGGGGAATCCTCAGCCCTTCCAGATCACTTGTTTCTTCGAGGATGACAGAAGGACCAAAGTATTTTTCTAGCAGTTTTCTGTATTCTTCCCGGAGTGAATCAACTGTGAGGGGCTGCCCCTCTTCAACCATCTTGTGGCAGATGTGTTCGTATTCGGCGAACATGGTCTGCCGGTAGACTGTAGACAGAATATCATCGATCTGATTTCCTATCAGGTAGGCCTTCATCTCTTTTGAATCGGTGTGTTTCAGAAGATAGTCACCGAGAAGTTGTTCGTTGAATGTCGAGGCAACTTCAGCTTCAAAAATGGTGTAATTGTAGTGCTGGAACGGATTGTTTCGGACAGAATACCAGGAATGCATGGAGTGCCCCCCTTCGTGAGCCAAAGTAAAGAGGTCTCGTATGTTTTCATCGTTATAATTCATGAGAATATAGGGTTCGCCGCTGTACGTACCATAAGAAAAGGCTCCCGATCGTTTTCCTTTATTCTCATAGCGGTCCACCCAGGTTCCCAGGAGTCCCTCTTTTAATGTCTCTCTGTATTCATCACCCATGGGAGCAAGGGCGCAATAAATCTTGTCAACAGCTTCTTCAAAGGTATGTACTGCCTTTACATCTTTCACCAGAGGTGTTTTTGTATCATAGATATGCTGTTCTTCTAAGCCCAGAACCTTTTTTCTCAATTCGTAGTACTCATGAAGAGCCGGAAGGCTCTGTGTCACAGCATTAATCAGATTGTCATAAACGGATTCATCAACATCATCACCAAAAAGACTCATCTTTCTTGCGCTGCTGTATTTTCTGATTGATGACTTAAAGATATCCATCTGAACACTGCCGTTGTAAAGTTGAGCAATAGTGTTTTTGTGTTTATCCAGTTGCCCATAGAATTGATTATAGGTCTGCTTTCTCACTTCGGGCTCATCACTCTGCAGTAGCAGATTAAATGTGGCATTGGTAAGGGGCTTTTTCCCGTCTTTCGTTCCGATTTCACCGTATTCAATATCGACATTTGTCAGAGCATCAAAAGCTTTGGATGGCGTTGAAGTAAATTCCTGCTGTTTTGCCAAGAGAGTTTCTTCTTTTTCACTCAATACATGCGGTTTGAAACGGAGCATTTTTTTCAGAGTAATTCTATAATCTTTCAGTATATCATCGGCCAGATAAGCCCCGATCAGTTCATCATTTATACTGAGCAGTTCGGGGTTGAAGAAACTGGAAGCGGCTCCCGCCTGAGTTGAAATCCTCATATAGCGGGACATCCTGCCGGTTGATTCGCTGTTTCCCTGATCTTCAGCCTGTCTTAAAAAAGCATACACTCCCAGTTTTTCATCCAGTTTATCCACTTCGTTCATATAATCCATACAGCTTTTCAGGGAAGCTGCTGATTTTGACAGAGTCCCTTTAAAAGTTGAGATTTTTGGTATCATTTTTTCGAAATCTAATAGAGCTTTTTCCCACTGCTCTTCAGATTTAAAGAGTTTTGCCAGGTTCCACTGATCTTCTTTTTTTACATCTTTTCTTTCGGGGATTGATTTTGACATTATAATTTCTCCATTATTGGGCTGGGGATGAGGGGGCGCACTCTCCATACTCCCTCACCCGACCTCTCCCAGAGGGAGAGGAGAATAAAAAGTGGATGCAATTCGAATTTAGTATACTAGCACTAAAGACTATCCAACCTGTCCATTATGCTTTTTATTGAAGCACCGGCTTTTCCTCTATGGGAAATGGTGTTTTTTAAATCCGCCGGCAATTGAGCAACGGTCTTCCCATATTTCTCAAGGTAAAATAGTGGATCATAACCGAATCCTCCCCCTCCGAATGGCTCATGTGCGATCTCACCGGAAAAAGTTTCCTGCACAGTATAAACTCTGTATTCATCGAGCATAAGGACCATAGAGCAGACAAAAAATGCCATTCTTTCATCTATGCCTTCCATATTCTTCAGAAGAAAAGCATTTCTTTCCGAACTATCCAGTTCTTTACCATTAAGGCTACCGTATCGGGCTGAGTATACCCCCGGGGCACCTCCCAGAGCGGGAACAGAGATTCCCGAATCATCGGCTATCACCGGTCTTTTTACCACTTTGTATAAAGCCCCGGCTTTTATCAGGGCATTATCGAGATATGTTTCTCCATTTTCAACACAATCAAAAGAGCTGTTCAAATCTGAAGGGAGAAGAATTGTATGACCCTGCAGAATTTCTGATAACTCTTCTTTTTTATGTAGGTTTCCTGTTGCTAATACTATTTCCATGAAACAAGAATAATATCTTTTAAAGAAATAGACTATAGGAATACTTATTTATTGTGGTATTGTATTTCTTCCGGAAGTAATGGAGCCCCGAATCAACGGTCCCCTTGGGTACCTTCAGAAGTTCGGCCACTTCCCCATGAGTCGGACGGCAAGGGACCCGGGATATTTCATGGCGTGTATCGTCGAGGCGTTTTTTTAATCGCTTTATCTGATCTAAAAGCTTCTCTCTTTTTTCTGTATTAACTTCATCAGAATATCGGGATTGCTTATACAGCAGTTTCATATAGGTGTTATTTCGCTTTTCTCTCAACCTGGTCAGTCGCTCACTTCTGCTGAAAAGGCGCTTATTCAGGACATCTCTCAGATACAGCAGCCAGTCATATTCATATCCTGTCAGCTCGGAAAAAGTTTTCATTTCAAGATCTGTAATATGGGGGGAATCTACGAGTACCAGGTATAGAAGCCTCTTCCTCGAAGTTTTTCCCTTAAGGGTTAAATGGGTATTTTCTCTGTTCTTTTTTCCTGGATCATGACTAAGTAAATCTCTTATCTGAATTTCGGCTTCCTGGATATTTACCGCCATGAGCTTTTTTTCATTTTTCTCTTTTTCCAGATATGTTTTGATATGCCACTTCAGTGTCTGGTTCAAAAATGTTTCAAAGGGAATTCCCTTGTAAGTGAAGTGTTTTATCAGCCTTTCAATCCGGTTGTAAAAGCTCAGATAAAACTTACTTTTCTCTTCTTCTGATAAGATATTCATTTTTACCGGATAGTTGTAAATTATGACGCTTATTCTCTGTACTATTTCTTCATACCCGCATCCCGATTCCTGGAAGCGGAGTACGGACTCAGTAATTGACTCCATAATAATGTTCCTCCTCTCTTGTTCGAGAAGAATGCAATATGTGTGCCTATTTGAAGTTATTTATTCTAGAGCTGATGTATTGTATTTTCTTAAGATTCATTTAGATTTGTATGGTGAAAAAAGCGTTCCTGCCATTAATGACAGGAACTGACATGATTATATATTTGATATAAAGAGCTTAATTCCCTCGTTTTCAAACAGTTGCTTTACTTCTGAAACCGCTTCCTTTATCAATTCAGCTTCGGGATCCTCACAGAATACCAGTAAGAGGAAATTTTCCTCCGGCCAGATATGGTCACCTCTCTTCGGGGTACTGTTACCACTTCCATGAACACCAGGTATCTTTGTAAAAGATTTGACAATATCTCTCTTTTCAAAAGCTTCCAGGAGGTCTTCTTCAACTGACTGGTTTGCTATTAATTCGATTCGTTTCATACCGCGGCCTCCTGAATTTCCAATACATTACTTTTGTGTTTTCTGTTAAAGATGGAGTAGAGTACGGGCGCAAGGTATAGTGTCATTAATGTGTTGATAACCAGGCCGCCGATCACAGTTAAACCGATAGGCTGAACAAGATCTGATCCTTCACCGGGGAAAAAAGCCATAGGTACCATTCCCAGGATAGTTGTCAGAGTTGTCATGAGAATCGGTCTCAATCTGTTTCCACCGGCTTGAATACAGGCTTCACGAATGGTATATCCACGCTCTCTCAGTAAGTTCGTATAGTCTACCAGTACAATGCCGTTATTTACGACAATACCCGCCAGCATAATGAGCCCTACAGCCGTGAACATACTGAAGGTTGTTCCTGTAATAATGTAGATCCATATTACACCGATTAGCATAAGAGGTAGACAGAGGAATATGATAAACGGATCGAGAAGAGATTCAAACTGGGACGCCATAACAGCAAAAACCAGGGCAATGGCAATTATCATAATGACAACAAATTTGAATATCATATTCATAATTTCCGCCCAGTCTCCACCGAAATCTATCATAACTCCCTCATCGGCTACTATGTTCTCTGTAACGAGGTTTCTTACTTTTTTCTCAACTTCGCTGGTTGAGCTTCCGGGGCTTAAACCTCCTGTTACATGGAGCACTCTGGACTGGTCTTCTCTGTTAATCCCCACGGGACCGGTGGTTTTCTTCAGTGTGGCAAAGTTCGACACAGGAATTTTCTCTCCCAGCTGACTCATAACAAAAATATTATTCAGATCTTCCAGGGTTTTCCTGTCTTCCTCCTTCAGTACAACCTTAATATCGAATTCTTCGCCATCTACCCGGTATTTACCGGCATTTTTTCCATCAATATTGGCGCTGATCTCACTTCCGATACTGTATATATTCAGTCCGAGAGCATAGGCTTTTTCTCTGTCTATATTCACCTCCACCTGTGGAAGACCTTCATTCAGGTTTACTGATGGTTCAGTGACCTCTGGAATATTGTCTTTTATCAGGTCTCGGATTTTTATAGCAGTTTCTCCGGCGAGAGTCAGATCTTCCGATTTGATAATAACGTCAATGGGGTTGGGATTTCCCCCCATGTTCTGCTGCCCCGCAGTAAAGCTGAATTTCGCAGAGGGAAAGTCCTCAAAATGGGACCTCAAAATCTCTTTTATCTCATCGGATGTTTCTATCCTTTCTTCAAATTTCGGCAGGAGGATTTTTATTGAGCCCTGATTACTCGGGGTTTCACCGAAGAAGCCGCCATTGCTGCCATTTGTAATAATTATGTCAGTATAGCCTTCTATTTCGCTTTCAACGAAAAATTGCAGCTGATTAATCACGTCTTCTGTTACTGCGAGTTTTGTACCGGCGGGTAATTCGACGCTCACCTGGACAAAGTCTTCTCCTGCAGTAGGCAGGAAATTGATTCCCACAGTGGGAATGAGGATCAGAGAGGAGATAAAAATAATGAGGATGATGAATATGGTGGCAATTTTGTGATCGAGAACCGTTCTCAGTGATTTCATATATTTTACATCGAGACCGGTAAACCATTTTTCCATTTTGTCATCAATCGATTTTAAAATAGGGGATTTGATCGGTTTCTGTTTTTTCGTGTGCAGCTTTACAAAACGGCTGGCCAGTGATGGTACCAGAGTTACAGCAATAACAAGAGATGACAGTAGAGCAATGACTATGGTGAAGGCCAAATCCTGGAACATGACTCCAATAACATCCAGTTCCGATTTGAACATGATCATAGGCAGAAAAACACAGATGGTTGTAAGGATAGAAGCCGTAATAGCCAGAATCATTTCCTGGGTCCCCAGAAGAGCTGATGCCTTGAGTTTGGCCCCTTTCTCCCTGTACCGGTAGATATTTTCAAGTATAACTATGGAAGAGTCTACAATCATACCGATCCCCAGGATCAGACCGGTCAGGGTCATCAGGTTGAGTGTCAGTCCGAAGAAATACATAGCCATAATGGTGATGAGCAGTGAAACGGGAATGGACAGCCCGATGATAAAAGTACTCTTCAAACTTCGCAGGAAGATAAAAAGTATCACCATGGCAAAGATAGCACCAGTTAGTGCTGAAGAGGTAACCTGGTTTAGTGTTGTCCGGATCATTTTTGTGGAATCACTGATGACTTCCACGGTCACTCCATGGGGAAGAACTTTATTGATTTCATCCAGTCTGGCAATAACATTGTCTGCTGTTTCTACAGAATTTGTCCCGGTTTGTTTCTGGACCATGATATTGATCCCCGGTTCTCCATTGATGTAGACAGCACTTGTCTGATCTTCCTGACCCATGCTGACAATGGCAATATCATCGAGTTTTATCACTTTTGAAGGATCAAGAGGCTGCCCGGGCACCATAATGCCCCCCTTATAGGAGACAACTGTATTTCTTATATCATCAATAGAATCAAATTCCCCCGATGTACGGATAAGAAATTTCTTTGATCCCTCTTCTATACTACCAGCTCCTATCTGAATGTTCTGTGACATCAGAGCCTGGGTAACCTGGGTCAGAGTCAGACCGTATGCCTCGAGTCTATTGGCGGAGGTTTCAACCTTAACTATGGATTTCCTCCCTCCCAGTACTGATGTCAGAGACACACCTTCAACCTGTTCTATAAGTGGCTGTACCGTATCTTCAGCAATTTTAAGAAGTTCTTCCGATGAACGGTCACCGCGAATGACAAGATCTAAAATGGGAATCATAGAAGGGTCGAATTTGAATATCTGGGGAGAACCGGCATCTTCCGGCAGGTAATCTTTAATGAACTCCAGTTTATCACGCACTTCATTAGAAGCTTCGGATAAATCCAGTCCCCAGCTGAACTCGAGAAGGATCATACTGGTTCCTTCTGATGAAGTCGAGGTGATCCCTTTGATGCTGCTGACATTTGTCAGCATACCTTCTAAAGGCCGTGTTAAGGTATTTTCCACCTCTTCAGGACCGGCACCTTCATAATTTGTAAAGATAACAAGGATGGGAGGACTTATTTCCGGGTAGAGGTCTATTGGTATTCTCGGGCTTATATATAAACCCAGGCCAATCAATATAGTAAAAGCAACAATTATGGTTACCGGTTTATTGACCACCGTTCTGGTAAGACTCATTCTCAGGCCTCTTCTTTTGTTTTTTCAGATAAAGGAGCCACTTCCTTGATTACTTTTACCCGGACTCCATCTTCCAGCAGAGTCTGTCCTTGTATAACAACCTTTTCTCCCGCAGATAAACCGGAGAGTATCTCACTGATGTCATTTATATTAACTCCCTCAACTATAGTCCTCTTCTCAACAGTATTATTGTCTATCACTACATAGATGAATTTTTCACCAAACCTCTCATTTACACAATCAGAGGGTATTTTAACAATATTATCTTTAACAGATGTGGTTATTTTTATTTTAGAGAACATGCCCGATTTTATTCTGCTGTCGCGACTTGTCAGTTTCAGTTTAATCTCCATAGTTCTTGAATTGGGATCAACAACAGGGCTGAGTTCTGAAATTACGGCAGAAAAGACTTCGCCCGGATAGGCTTCAAAGGTTAGTTCCGCCGGCATTCCCAGGGCTATCCGGGATATTTTTCTCTCGGAGATAAAGGTTCTCACTTGAAGATTCGCCAGATCTCCGATAGTTGCCATGGGCGCCTGTTGGGATACTGTTGATCCTGCAGTTCCCGGAAAAGAGGTAACTGTTCCGCTTATGGGGCTGTATACCGGGCTGTTGGCAAAGTTCATTCCCGGACGTGAAGGATCAATGTAGGCCAAAATATCACCTTTTCTAACATAATCTCCCAGATCCACTTTAACCTGAGTGATTTTTCCTGCCGTATCGGGATAGACATCGACGAATTCACCCGCCACGATATCTCCATTAACAAAAAGATAATCCATAATCTGGCCTTGGACCGCCAGAGTCGTATTGACAGCAAAGACCTGCTCTTCATTTTCTGTAGTATTTATCTTCTCATTATTCTCATTGCTCTTCTTTGTCAGCAGAATTACTGTTGCCACAGCAATAATCAGAACTGCCAGTGTTATCAGCAGTCCCGGTAAAAACCTTTTTTTATCACTCATAACTATTCTATTATCTCCTCAACAGACGTATTTAAGGTATATTCAAGATTTAATAATTCTGTTATATAGGAGAGCTGTACTCCTAATACTGCAACTTCTGCACTTAGTAGATCATTTTGTGCTGATTCCACATCAAGAAGTTCTTTTGTTCCCAGTTGATAGGCTTCACTAGTCATTTCATAGGCTTTTCTTGCCAGTTCTGCATTTAGTTTATTTGCTTCCAGTTGTTCAATTGAGTTTTCCAGCTTGGCTAATGTATTAATAATTTCAACCTCTGAATCAAGAGCTGCTGATTGTATCTGGAGTTTCATCTGGGTTATTTGGTCCTTAGAATTCTTTATTTCCACATTACTTTTAGAGCCGGGAATATAATTGTCCAGAGAAAAAGAAAGGCTAATCGTAAATACACCCATACCAATGCCATTGGAATTATTATAACTCCACTTTTCTTCTAAAGGAGATGTTGTAAATGGATTATATGTCAATAGGTTATGTTGGTAACTGAATGTCAGCATTGGGGTATAGGCATAAAGAGCAGAGATGCTTTTTCCATTCTCCATAACTTCTAAAGTTTTCTGCATTGATTTCAGACTGAGTGATTTAGAAAG
>JAEINM010000128.1 GCA_016342385.1 Spirochaetaceae bacterium
GTAATGAAAACATCAACCTGGTCGTTCAGTTTCGCCTGCTGACCTTCTGAGTCAACAACCTGGATTTCTGCGCCTTTTGCTTTTGCATAAGATTCAAGCTCCGGTTTCATAACACCATTCATGAAGTTATCTGCAAAGCTGTAGATATTTGATCCGATAACAATTTTTTTGTCTTCAGGTCTAACATCTGCTTTTTTTTGACATCCCATAAATGATGCCCCTAATAATACAGTCAATACAAGTAAAAAGATCTTTCTCATTTCGATTAGCTCCTTAATTAGTTATGGAATAATCGTACCACCCATATGGGAGCTAACAATGGAATATCCTACTCAAAATTTGTCAGATTTTACATTATCAGGAGTTTTTTGCAGATTTTGTCTATTTTTTATTGGAAAACTTTATAATCAATCCAGATATATTTGCCTCTATCAAGGGGATAATTCATTCCCTTCAGATCTTTTCCGCTACAGAGAAAATCAGCCAGTTCCGCAATGGCTTTCGCCTGCAGGCGGGAATCATTTATTACGGTGCCATAGAGAAAGCCTTCATTAATGGAATTTACAGCCTCGATCAGTCCGTCAATCCCCACAACGGGAAGCCAGGAGGAATCATCTTTGTCAATTCTTCCATTTTCATTACTGTCCCTGAAAAATCCCTCCTGTGTCATAAGACTGATAGCCCCCAGGGCCATGGCATCATTATTGGAAATAACAAGTTCAATATCCTCACTGTATCTATCAAGGATCTGTTTCATTTTCTCAAAGGCTTCATCGCGATTCCAATTGGCAACTTCCGTGATAAGGATATCCAGCCGAAAGTGATTTTCCGTAAAAGTTCTAAGGACTTCACTGGTTCGGGTCTCGGCATCTTGGTGTCCCTGCTCACCCTTGAGTATTACCGTTTCAATTATGTCATTGCCATTCCTGTCATATTTATTCAGATTCTCTCCGTCATCACCGAATAATTCCATGAGCATTTCCGCCTGAATCTGTCCCGACTGCTCTGCTCGGGCTCCCACATAATAAGCCTGGTCCCAGATTTCCAGATCCTCGAAAAGAGGTTCCCTGTTAAAAAAAATAACCGGCATATTCACGGATTTCAGTTTTTTTATAATTGAATAAGCGCCCAGTCTATCAACAGGATTAATCAGCATGATATGGGCAGAATCAATCTGGTTCTCAATGAATTCATTTTGAATGATCTGAGAATTCTGGGAATCAAATATCTGCATTTCAAAGATCTGTGAAGATTCCGATTTTATCTGATTGCCGAATGTTCTGACATAGGGATCTTTCATATTATAGAGAAAAAGTGATGCCGATTTCCCTCCCCGGCTGCAGGAAGCTATAAGTAAGAGAAATAAGACCGGAAGACATATGTATTTCATCAGGGTTCCTTTATATAGTGAGATTCAGCTGGGATAAAAAGAGTGATACAAGTCATTTCATCGAGGATACTGCTGATTTTTATATCCGCCTCTTCTCCATAAAATAACTTTAGACGGAGGTAAACATTTCTCATTCCCACACTGCTTTTAGAATGTGTCCCTTTCAGGACCTTGTATATTTCTTCAATACGTTCTTCTGTTATTCCATATCCCGAGTTTTCCACCTCAAAAATGAGAAAATCATCCTTTTTATAAGCTTTGATTGTAATCTTTTCGGTTTCATCGCCTATTCCATGGTATATAGCATTCTCCACTATGGGCTGAAGGATCAGTTTCATAACCTTATATTCATAAATCTCCGGTTCTACTATAAATTTGTATTCAAATTTATCGACATAACGGATTTTCTGAATAGTCAGATAATTTCTGATATGGGAGATTTCATCTTTAACGGGAATAAAAGTCTCTCCTTTTGAAATACTGATTCGAAAAAACCTGGCCAGAGCTATCACTGTTGTTACAACATCATCAGAGCGTTCGTTTTCCGCCAGCCAGACAATCGAATCGAGTGTATTGTAGAGAAAATGGGGATTGATCTGATTCTGCAGTGCTTTTAATTCTGTCTTCCTCTTCTCTCTCTGTTCGCTGACGACCTCTTTCATCAATTTTCTTATCTCTTCAACCATGCTGTTGAAAGATTTGGCCAGCCGGACAACCTCTTTTTGACCTGTCACTTCCACTTTGGTATTAAAATCCCTGTTTTCAACTTTGAACATTGTTTTTTTCAGTTCATTCATAGGCCGGGAAATTCGACTGGAGATAACCAGGGAAACAGTTGTAGTGACAAAAAAACTGATAATTATTATAAAGAGTAGAATGAGCAATATCTGCTGTCTGGCCAGAGCAATCTCATTAATATTATTTACTGTAACAATCCTCCACCGGGTATGGATGAGCGTATTGATGTTGATAAACATCTCTTTATTCCCGATTTTTGTTCGGAAACCGCCGAGATAGTGTTCCACAGCAATTTGCAGACTCTCGGGAAAACCTTCTTTATACCCCTTTCCCGAATGATAGATCAGAGAGTCATCATCATTTAAAATAAGAATATGTCCCCCCTCTCCCAAATTCGTCTTTTCCGCCAGATCTGTCAGAGTACGAAAGTTCAATTCAATGAGAATAACACCACTTTTTTTGATCCCCTTATAAGTAAATTCAACAAACCGGGAAACGGAAATGATCACTTCATTGCGATTGAGAGATACACTCTGACTGTGGGGGGCTGAAAAGTGGAAAATCGCTTTTTCAGTTACACCATTCTGAAACCATTCATTTTCAGCAATGTGATAAATAACGACACTGTTGAGATCATTCCCTAAAAGCTTATTCCCCTCCTCATCAAAGAGGAATAGAGAAACAACATCTTTTTTAATCTCCGAATTGTAGAGAAAAACATCCTGAAGCTTTTCATAAGAGTCTTTGACATCGAGATTAAGCGAAGCGTACTGAATATAATGTGCCGTCTCTATAACACTGTTAATATAACTCTCATAATTTAATACGATCTGTTTATTAATCTCTCTGGACTGGCTTTCAACCAGAGAATCAGTCCGATAAGTAAAGACCGCATAATATACTGAACTGGTTATGAGCAATACAATCATGACAATGGAGAGTGTGGCTATTAATATATTCTGTTCTATGGACAGATTAGGGAGTATTTTTTTCTTCACGGTATTTCTTCGGGGAAAGTCCCATATATTTTTTGAAACAATGGCTGAAATAATAGACATCGTTAAATCCACATTGACCGGCAATTTCGACGATGCGGTCTCCTGTCAGTTTCAGCAGTTCTTTTGCCTTTTCGATACGCACACTTGTCAGATATTTAACAAAAGTCGTCTCTTTGTGTTTTTTAAATAATAGACTCATATAGGAAATACTGATTCCCAGATCCTCACAAACCGTCTCCATGGAGATCCCGGGATCCCTGTAATGGGAATGAATATATTTTACAGCACTATCGAGCAGTTTCTGGGAATTGGACATTTTTGTTTTCAGATTTAACTCCCTCAATCTGATCAGAACAGACTGCACCCAGTCAAAAAGCTGTTCCATAGAACTGAACTGAACCATTTTCTGAAAAATATCACCACCGATTATCTCAGTGAGATCTGCCCCGATGGAATCGGAAAAATTGACGATAACATTCATCATGTTTATAATATAGGGTCTGTAATTGGTAATGGTTTCACTGTCTTTTACAGCTGAGAGTCTGAGAGATTCAATGACATTCCTCAATTCCCTTTCACTTCCGAATTTGACGTTATACTCTATGTTTTTTATATCATTTTCCTTCAGACTGAGAACCTTCGGCTTACTGTTCTCCAGCTGATTGATGTAAACAATCCGCCCGGTATTGAGAAACTTGCTATATCCGATAGCTTTGCCAGCCTCTTCATAAGCCATATACAATTGAGAAAACTCCCTATGAAGATTACTGACTCCCATATCAATCTGAACACTTAAAAATTTCTCAGTCATTTTCACCATTTCGTAATATACACTGTCAATATCTCTGAGAAAAAACTTCCCCTTCTCTTTAACCAGAATTACTATACCATCGCTGAACATAAAGCTGTAATGGTCAAAGGTATGGCGTTCCAGTATTGAATTAATAACCGACCTTACTGAGAGTTTTAATTTTTCAAATTCAATGACATCCCAGTAGGACTCTCTTCTTTCAATCTTGATAAAGGACAGAAGATAATCTGAATCATCCAGTGAGATCCCATGTTTTTTAAGATTTTCAATATCTTCACCCCTTCCCGACTGGGATGAGACAAGACAGGATGTGAAATAATTATCGATAACCATGGGAAGACTCGATTCATACCGGGCCTTAAGTATTTCCATATTGTATTTTTCTTTGAATTCCCTATCCAGATCAATCTTCAGTTTAGTCAGGAACCGTGATATATCATTCTGAGTAAGCGGTTTTGTCAGGTATCCGGAAACTTTCAGTTCAATAGCTTCCCTGGCGTAATCGAATTCATCATAACCGGTTATAAAAGCCACACGGATTGTGGGAAAATCCCTCTTGATGATCCTCGCCAGTTCAATCCCGTCGATAAAAGGCATTTTAATATCCGAAAGAACCACATGGGGAGAGTGCTTCTCGATGAGTTCCAGCGCATCATATCCATTTCCCGCGGTTCCCACTATGGAAAATCCCGTTTCTTCAGATATCTTTGAGGAGATCCGCCCCCGGACTTCATCCTCATCATCTACAAGAATCATTTTATATAGCTCTTCCTCCAATATTATCTCCTATATCCCGATTATTGCATGGCATATCCCGATTATTGTACGGTACAGTCGCGACTGTACCCTGCAATAATCTTTTCAAAATGAATTGATTGATCCATTATATTAACATGATTAGCAAACTAATAAAAAACGATTTCGGAATTAAAGAAAAAGAAGATTGCAGGACTGAGGAGGGATCTTCTTGACGGGATCCCTGACCGGAACCTATTATTTAAAATATGAGAATAAAAAATACGTTTCACAGGAAAACAGGAATCAGATTATTTATTCTTTGGAATACTCTTGCCATCTTCTCATCTATAGTCACTCTAATATTTATGGGAATAATGAACTGGGATGTCTTTACTCCTAAGGATTCTCTACAATCCATATTAGCTCTTGAAAATTTTGTTGAAAAGCAAGCCCCAATAGCTATGATGCTGCAATATGCGGCTCCCTTTATCTCCATATTTATTGCAGGAGTTATTTATTACATACCCCTTCTTCTAGCTAAAGATTCCCCCAAAAATCTCAATATAATTATTAAACGTATTTTGGATTTACCTGCATTCAGCTTTTTGGTGACTTTATCCGGATGGGGAGTATCAGCAGGAATTCAGCTGATAACATTTTTCAGTTTTAAAATTGAAGCTGAGATTTTCTATGTTGTTATTCTGATAAGAGGAATTGTTCCTCTTTTGACCGGTTTATTGATTGGGATTCTGGTCTATTATAGTGTTGATTTTATGAATCAAATATGGATTATTCCACAATATTTCTCTTCAGGAGAAATCCTACAGGTAAAAAAAACCTCCCGATTCTCTATCCGGTCTCGTTTTTTTATTTTTTTGCTGGCCACATCTACACTCCCTCTCATATTTTTAAATGTAATGACCTTATCACTGACAAATGAGTATAAAACCACTCTTTTTTATAGTCTTTTCTTTTTGTTTATTGCTGTTCTCATCACTCTATTTCTATCGCGAACATTTAAAGACCCCTTAACCAGGATGGATCTTGCCACTCATGCAATTCAAAATGGGAATTATGATGAAAAAATCGATGTACTTACAGAAGATGAATTAGGTCGCCTGGCCAATTCTCTTAATACGATGTCACAGGGGCTTAAGGAGAGAGATTCCATTAAAGAAACCTTTGGACGAGTGGTAGACCCATCCGTAAGAGATCATCTTTTAAATGGGAATATCAACCTGGGAGGAGAATACTACACCGCCACAGTCCTATTCACAGATATCCGGAACTTCACCACTATATCGGAACAGCTACCGGCAGATAAGCTTGTAGAAATGTTAAATAGATATTTCTCAGTCATTACTTCAGCAATTATCGAAGAGGGAGGATTAGTAAATAAGTTTATCGGAGATGCTGTACTGGCTCTATTCGGAGTACCTATTGTGAATGAAACACATGCTCAACAGGCCATTCGGGCTGCTGAAAAGATTCTCCTTGGCCAGGACAAGTTGAACCAACAGTTTAAGAGAGAAAATCTACCTCAAATGAAGTCTGGAATAGGTATTCATACAGGACAGCTTATAGCAGGGAATATCGGCTCAGATGCGCGCATGGAATTTACAGCCATAGGTGATACTGTCAATGTTGCCGCCAGGCTTGAAAGCAGTTCCAAGAAAATTGGTAAAGACCTTATATTTTCGGAAGAAACCAGGAATGCCCACCCCGATTCTGAGCGGTTCAAGCGGTTGGGAACTATCCGTGTAAAAGGGCGTACAGAAAAACTCACTATTTATACCATTTAAAATGCTATTGGTATTTCTATATGTACTTTCCAATTTAAATGGATTGATCTATTATACTAACATGATTAGCAAACTAATAAAAAACGATTTCGGAATTAAAGAGAAAGAAGATTACAGCTGCTCTGAAAAAATCCTCTATGGAGCCAATGAAGTCTATAATCTGGGACTGGATAAAGAGAGTCTCAAACTGGCTGCCGGTCTTTCCGGTGGAGTGTATACAGAAAAACTATGTGGAGCCCTCAGCGCTTCGGCCATGGTCCTGGCTAAACTCTTTGTCAAAGACAGAGCTCATGAGGGGGATTATTGCGGGATTCTGATTAAAGAGCTTATCTCCCGCTATGAAGATGAGATGAAATCCACAACCTGCAATAATCTGAAAGATGATTTTCGCACCGAAGAGGATGGCTGCAAAGCTGTTGTTTTAAGAGCTGCGGAGATTCTCGATGAGATTGTGCAGAGAGAACAGGGTAAATGACTATTCTTTATCTCTCCCAAGAGAAAAATGACTGCAAATACTTATAGAAATTTCTATTTTTTTCCCAAAAGTGAATATAATTAATAGTAGATAGGCATTTTCATAGTACTCCATTAAAAAGGGCAAATACTTATGGTAAGTGTTTTTGAGAAAAATGGATTTACTGAACTGAATACCGAATATAAAGATTTGGAGATCTATTCCAAAGACAATGTCGGGTTAATCAGTATGAAAAAATTTAAAGATGATATAAAAGCCCACCGTCAATCGGGCAATCATCTGGATTATGATCTCATGAGGGAGTTGAAAGAAGCTCTTCTCTTCTTTCAGAACGAGAGCAGAATACATAAACTTATCATCACAAGCAGCCACAAAGTAGCCTTTTCACGGGGTGCAAAGATCGAAGACGTACTGGGTGCATCAGAGGAGAAATGCAGGGATTTCCTTTCAAAGGCACAGGATCTACTTCTGACTCTTCAGAAATTCACCAAACCTGTTATTGCTGCAATAAACGGCCTGACTTTGGGAGGCGGTTTTGAGTTATCCCTCGCCTGCGATTATAGAATCGCCAGTTCACGGGAGAACGTTGTGTTTGGATTCCCGGAAACATCACTGGGGCTTATTCCCGCTATGGGAGGGACACAGAATCTCCGGAGAATTATCGGAGAGAAACAGGCCCGGTATATTATCTCTGAGTCAATCATTAATATTACATCAGAAAAAGCAAAAGTACTGGGTATTGTCGAGAATATTTTCCCGCCGAAGGAACTCATCAATGAAGCTTTTATTCTGGCAAACAGGAAAGGAATCGGGAAACAATTCCATCCCGAAAAAGTCAAAGCTGATCTTTCAGCAAATACTATCAGAAAAGAAATTATCAGCTTTCTGAAAAATAGGCAGTTGAAACCGGATCCCCGAAAAACGGCAGCGCCTATAGCGGCGGCTTTAACAGATTTTTTATTTACAAAAACTGATGAAAATCAGTATCTCAATGGATTGTTATATGAATATGAAGTTTTTTGTTATCTCCAACAGACAGAGGACTGCTATGAGGGGATTCAGGCTCTGACAGAAGAAAGGAAACCCTTTTTTAAAGGGAAGTGAGGAGAACGACTGATGAATGAGATTAAAAATATTACGATCATCGGCTCGGGAATAATGGGAGCCGGAATTGCTCATTCAATCTTCAAATACGGACTGGATGTCACCCTTTACGATCTCAATGCAGAGGAATTGAAAAGCTCATACAACACAATAAAAAGCAAAGCCAGAAAAAAAATGGATCCCCATAAAATTCATATGGCAACAGATCTGGAAACAGCTCTTATGAACTGCGACCTTGTAATAGAAGCCATTTATGAAGATTTACAGGTAAAATGTGAGCTTTTTAAAAAAATCGGGAAACTTGCTGATGAATCTACGATCTTTGCCACAAATACTTCATCTCTGAGCATCACAAAAATAGCACAGGCCTCAGGCAGACCCGGACAGTTTCTGGGTCTTCATTTTTTTAATCCCCCTCTGATCATGAGGCTTGTTGAAATGGTGATTCACGAGGGATTAAATCCCCCAGTTCTTCAAAGCGCAAAAACATTTATTAGCGCTATAAAAAAACAGGCTGTGATCTGCAGAGATTCTCCCGGATTTATCGTTAACAGGATTTTACTGCCGGTCATCAATGAAGCCTTCTACATTCTCGAAAAGCAGATGATTAACCGCGGAGAAATTGAAACTGCCAATGAAATTGATACGGCTATTGTTTCAGAAGAGATCCTGCTCATGGGTCCCTACAACCTGGCGGACCTGACGGGAATTGATACTATATTCCATGTCTCAAATATTATCTACGAGGGATTTCAGAAGAATCCCCGGTATAAGAGAAGTCCTTTGCTTGAAAAGCATTTTGCAGCTGGTCATTACGGAAGAAAATGCGGTCGAGGAGTGTATTACTACGGAAACAATGCCAATGATCCCGATATCAATCCCCCCCTTGATGAAAAAGGGGAAAGAATAGTTCCCCCTGATACTACTGATTTTGATACTCTCGATCTGATTTCAGTCATAATAAATGAATCATTCAGAGTTGTAGAGGAGGGAATTGTTGAAGATTATAATGATATTGAACTGGCCATGGAACTTGGCACCCGCTGGCCCAGAGGCCCTTTTCGAATGGCGAAAGAAACCGGATTACATGTTGTTTTAAAACACCTTATACAATTATATGAACAATCAGGGAATCAGCCGCGATATGAACCTAGCAGTTTATTTACCGGTTTAACAGAAGACTTGAAAAAGTTTTTCAATAAATAGTTTAGAAAAACAGAAACAGGAGTGAAACTATGGGATTGGATTTACAGGAAGTAACAGAAGAGATGAGAGAAGTTGCCGCGAATTTTATTGGATTGGAACCGGAAAAACTGGATCTGAATAAAAAATTGCGCCTCGATTACGGTATCAGTTCCATCGAAGCATCGGAGTTGATTATGGACATGGAAGATACCTATGACATTAAGATTCCTGTTGAAGATGCCGTAAAAATTCTCTCTACGCAGGATGCTATTGATTATCTTATGAGCCATGATAAATGATGTTGTCATAATCGGGGCAAAACGTTCAATAATTGGCTCTAATTCCGGTTCATTAAAATCTCTCTCAGCAGGGGATCTGGCATCGTCTGTCATAGATTATATGTTGAAAGAGATTGAAGATAAGAATGGAGATTTCTCAAGGACTGAAATCAGTTCATTTATTTCAGGAATCTGTGTCGGATCAAATATCGGTCAGAATCTTCCCAGGCAGATTATGGAGAAGTGTGGTATAAGAGAAACGGAAACAGCCTTTTCCCTGAATGAAATGTGCGGATCCGGCATGGAAGCTGTGATTCAGGCTAT
>JAEINM010000129.1 GCA_016342385.1 Spirochaetaceae bacterium
ACCTGTTCTACTGATAAACTGTGATGTTCTCCTGCTGATCCCCCTGATATCCGAATCCTTCGGTATGGCCGTAACAAGTACGGAACGGATTTTATTCTTGCGGTTAATAGAATCGAGAGTATTTTCAACTTCCAGACTGGCTATGGATGCAAAAGATATTTTCTCTCCGGTCTGAGACCTTATAAAAAGAGTATAAAAGATATCTTCTGGTATTTTCCCTCCTGCATAGGGGGTTGTGAGAAAAATATAATAATCCCTGTCATTTTCCCGGAACTTTCCCGAATCCATCCCATAAAATACGGTCCTCAGAGTCATGGCTGCTTCATAGGGGACAACACCCAGCTCTCCCATAGCCTGAAGATTCAACTGCGAAACAAGTCCCCCGTTATTGAAGGAGATATTCATATCAGCTCTGTCCACATCTGGATCACTCTCGAGAACCCGGACCAGCATTTCCCCCGATTCGATAAGAGTATCCATATCAGAGCCGAATAACTCAACACTATACCCCTCTCCACCTGTAGCGGAGGCCATAAGAGCACCGAGACCGCCATTTATGACGGAAACTTTGACATCGGGAATCTCTTCATGAATGGTCTTCTGGAGGAGATCAATAATCTGGAAGACATTTCGACTCCGTTGTGACTGCCGTCTTAAAGTCAGGATTATGAAACCCCTATCAGGGACAGCATTGACACTGAAAAGATTAGAGAGGCCTGCGTAAAACAGACCTTGAGAGAGTTCGGGCACCTTTTCATAGATTAAAGCTTCCACCTCTGCCAGCTTCTGGCGACTGTCTTCAATAGTATAACTGCCGGGAAACTCAACAGAAATCTGAATCTCCCCCATATCGGCAGGAGCAAGGAACTGGAAACCCAGCAGATTGAACACAAGATAGCTCAACCCGAGAATCATAAAAGCTACCATCATGACAAATTTCCAGCTTTTGATAGACCAGCTGAGCATCTGCCGGTATTTTTTTGTTGTTTTAACAATAATCCCTTCAATTTTTGAACTGATCCTCCATCCGATCCCACCCTCTTTGATTTTCTGAGGCTTCAGCATCTTCGAGGCAATAAAGGGAATAACAATAATCGCGACAAACATGGCCCCCGACAGGGAATAGATGATGGTCAGAGCCACATCTTTCAGAACAATCCCCGTAAAATCCTGAAGAAACAGAAGAGGTATAAAAGCGGCAAGAGAAGTGGACGTGGACGCAATAACGGCACCACCCACTTCATGAGTTCCTATCGAAGCGGCTTCGGCCGCACTCTTTCCCTCTTTGAAATGTTTATAAATATTTTCCAGGACGACAATGGATGAATCAACCATCATACCAATAGCGACTGTCAGCCCTCCGAGAGTCATAAGATTGATTGACTGGCCGTTCAGATTCAATCCGATAAAGGCGACAAATACAGAGATGGGAATGGATACTCCGATAATGAGTGTCGTTGTCCCGTTATGAAGAAATAAGAGGAGAATGATAACTGCCAGAAAAGCTCCCAGGAGAGCTGACCTCTGAACTGATGAGATGGACAGATTGATATTATTACTGTCATCCACCAGAATGGCGGTCTCTACCTGGTGATCCGATTCCTCAAGTATAGTCTTAACTTCTCTGACCAGTTTTCCCGTATCGGCCGTGCTCTTCTTAATGACACTGACTGTGACGATATCCTCTCCTTTACTCAGGGCGTAACGGTCGGCCCTCCCCGGTTTTTTCTCCACTCTGGCCACATCGGAAAGGCGGATATACTGGTCATCAGAAAAACCGATGACCACATTCTCTATATCTGAGAGAGACCGATACTCTCCCTCCGTGCGGATCATGGCTCTGGAACTTCTAAATTGAACATCTCCTCCCGGAAAAGCGACATTATTGTATTTGAGAACGTTGTAAATATGAAGCACAGGAATCTGCAATGCTTCAAGCCTGTCCAGATCCAGTTCAATTTCGACAAGGGAACGGCGCTCTCCGTTAACAGTCACTTCTGAAACACCTTCTACACGGGAAACAGCCGGTTTCAAAACCTCGTCAATGTAATTGGCCAGCAGGTCGTCTTCTGTTTCCGATTTTACAGAGAAGATTAATACGGGCTTGGCCGAGGAACTGAATTTCATAATTGAGGGAGCGCCCTCAACCCCATCGGGCAGCCGGGGCATAACATTGTTTATCTTCTCCCGGATATCCACAAGCCTGTCATCGACAGACTGTCCCATCTGTAGAGTCAGGGTTATGGACGAAATAGAATTAAAGGAGCTTGAGGTGATTTCATCGAGACCCGAAATGGTACTTAATTCATCTTCCAGCGGTCTTGTCACCTCTCTTTCCATATCACTGGGACTGGCTCCGGGATAGACGGTTATGACAAGAGCCGTAGGCAGGTTCACATCGGCCAGATAATCCTGAGGGAGCTGAAAGACTGAAATAAGACCGAAGACAAGAAGTACCACAAGAAGAATGGAAATTATGGACGGATGTTTTATGGCAAAATCAGAAATCCTCATTTTTTACTGATCTCCCGGGATTCGTACAGTCTGGCCTTCATCGAGAAAACTATGTCCTTCCGTTATGAATAGATATTCTGCGAACTCTTCGGGGATCTGAAAGAATTCCTCATTGCCGAATACCGGGGAAAAAGAGATCTTTCCCGCTATCCCACTATCATCGGCAAACCAGAGAGTATCTCCCCCAGATAAGGCTGTATAGGGAAGAGAATAGATATCTTCCCTTTTTTCCAGTACAAAATCCAGATAGACAAACATTCCCGGGCGGAGCAGTGATTTCTCATCTATGACCCGGCATTTGACAGTAAAATTTCTTGTCCGGGGAGAAATAAAGGGGGCTATATTTGAAATGACCCCTTTAAAATGAGAGTTCTCCAGAGCGGGAACAGTGATCAATATCTCCATATCCTCTCTGTGGTTCTGAAAAAAAGAAAAGTGCAATTCCGGAACGCCGCCGTTCACCTTCAGATTATCGATATCTCCCATGGTAAGAACGGGAACCTGAGGAGCCACCATTGATCCTCTCGAGACGTGTTTCTCCAGGATAACGCCCTTTACCGGAGCTCTTAATTCCGTATAACTGAGATTTAGTTCGGCCAATTCGAATGCCGATTTCAACGTATCATAATTGGCCTTGGCTTCCTCATAATTCTGTTGAGAAACACTTTTTGAGCTATAGAGACTGGAAATTCTGTTAAAGGTGGATTCTGCCGTAAGAAAAGCCGCTTTAGCCTGATTGAACGACAACTGATAGGGTTCACTGTCAATCAGGGCAATGATCTGATCCTCTTCAACAGCATCACCCATCTCGACATATATTTCCGTAAGAATCCCTCCGATTCGGGGCAGAACCGTGACCATGGTATCACTTTCGATAAACCCGCTGATCCGCAGTCTTTTTTCAATACTGCCCTGCCGGGCCTGGGTGATTTCAACCGGCAGAATCTGCTGAACCTCAGAACCTGAATCCTTTAATGAAGTCATCCTGATAATTAATACAGCCAGAGCAACAATAACCAGTATTATAGCCATTTTACTCAATTTGCTTCTTCCCGACATAAGAACCTCGATACCTAAAAGGGTTTTCTTTTTACACTTTATGCACTACAATAGTGTAATCTGTGGGGGAGAAAATGTCAAAGAGAGAATTGATTCTTCAATCAGCTTCAATATTATTTATTGAAAAAGGGTATAAAAATCTGACCATGGAAGAGATCGCCCAATACATCGGGATTACAAAAAAAACCCTGTACAATCATTTCCCCGGGAAATTTGCACTGATGAAAGAATCTATTGAATTTAAACTGGAGAAAATTCTGGTGGAATTAAAAAAAATTGCCTCTGACAGGAGTGATCACTTTACCATGAAATTAAAAAAGCTGATCCATTTTGCCGCCCATTCCTTTTCAACCGAATTTCCTCTCTCAAAAATATCCGCCGAAAGTACTGTGATTCAAAACATCATTTTCCCCGCCATAAGTACACATATTATCCAGATAACAAATACTGTATTAAAAGAGGGAGTTCAACGGGGAATATTGAGAAATGACATGACAGATGAAACCCCTCCCTATATCTTCCTGGGAATTATTGAGACATTTATCTCTCTGGAATCCCGCTATGGAATCAGACAATCAACAGACGATCTGTTTATTTTCATCGAAAAAGTTCTCCTTGAAGGAGTCCTGTCGGATAAGGGAAGAGACGAGTATAGACAGCTTGGAGATTCTTTATGAATAAACGAAATATAGCACTGATAAGCCTGTTGATTATTATAGAGACAATCTCGGCCCAGAGTCCCCTTTATACAGCAGAAGAGCTCTATGAGTTGGCACTTGAAAACAGCTCGGCCCTGACAGAGAAAACAGCCAGGGAGAGAGCCGCTGGCTACAGAGTCAGAGAGGCATTCAGCAGAGGAGGTCCCACTGTAGATTTTGAAACGACTATGAGCTATATAACCAACCCCGATACTCTTACCGTTGAAGCCGGTACCCTGGGGACTCTCCCTCCCCAGATGGGTGCACTTCCCATGCCCATGGAAGACACTGTTTTTGAAATGTCAGGAAATACGTTTTACAACTTCAGGCTGATCGTCAATCAGCCCCTTTTCACCTGGGGGAAAATATTCAATGCGCTACAGGCAACAAAGGAGGGGGCGGCAGCCGCTGTGCTGGACACAATAAAAACAAAAGATCAGCTGAAAACAGAAATCCGGATCAACTGCCTGAGCCTCCATCACCTGAAGGAGATAGAACTGGCCGTGAGCAGACAGAGCGAAATAGCCTCACGTCTGGAAAAAATTGCTTCCGACAGTTACAAAAACGGGATGATTCTTCAGACTGAATTCCTCGATGCTCAGGTTAAGAGAAAAGAAGCAGATCTGACGGGGAATATGATTAAACAGCAGATTGATCAGGTGACATTGAACCTGACATATCTGACAGGAACTGAACTGACTCCTGTTATGATAGAGACCAGGGAATTACAGGGGGAAATTCCTGATTCATGGGAAGAGATTTTCAGAAAGGCTCAGAATAATAATCGCGATCTCTCTATGCTGCGACACAGTATTTCGGCAGAGGAATATAAAAGCAAAATTCAGAAGGGAGATTATTATTTTAAACCCGACCTGGCTTTTCATATGGAACTGTCCTATAGCGGGTCCTATTTTCCCCTGATTCAGGAGGAATGGCACAATGAAGATAAAGGGAACCTCACTCTGACTCTGGCTATACAGTCTCCCATTGCGGATTTTGGAGGGATGTATGCATCAGGTAAAGCCGTAGAAGAGGAATTGAAAGCCCTTAAAGCATCTTATGAAAACAGCATTGAGCAGATTGAGCAATTTATCCGACAGACGATTTCTCTTATAGAATTGAATAAAATGAATATTGATTATTATAGTGAGCGTATTGAAATAGACCTTCAGATGATGAATCAGAAGGAAAAAGAGTGGCTCTCCGGTTATGGAGATGAAAAGGATTTCCTGATCCACCAGATTAGCTATTATTCAGATATCATACTCTTAAACCAGGAACTAATATCTTTAGGCAGGAATTACTATAAACTGGAAAATTTACAGGGAAATGTTGATAATTAGATTGTGAGGAAATATTTTTATATATTATTAAGCGGACTCCTTTTGTTTTCCTGCGGGACATTGCCAAAATCATTTAACCTGATGCAGGAAGTGACAACCTCAGTGGGATTCCCCTTTACTGATGATTTTTCAGACTATATCAGAATAGTCTCTGATGGCCCGATCATCCCCGGACTTTTTCAGGGCGCTGTTCCTCAGGGAATGGCTTATAATTCCCCGGAGGACCGGTTGCTCATTTCCCATTATATGTTCGATGGAAGACCGAGTTGTATTTCTGTCATTTCAATGGAAAAGTGTAAACATATCAATACATTCTGGTTATTAAATCCCGATGGTTCACCTCATAGGGATCATGTGGGAGGATTAGCCGTAAACTCGACTCATCTTTTCATAGCCTCGGAAAAAGGGGTTAACATCATATCCCTGCAGAACCTGAAAAGCCTAGCAAAAAATAAAGAGATTCAGATTGAACAGTATGTTCCTACAGAAGTAAAAGCCTCCTTTGCGACATATAATGACAATATACTATGGGTGGGAGAGTTTACCAGTACAGATGGTTCCTATAGAGCAGCAGAATCTCATCACGTGTCTATCTCACCGCGGGAGATAAATCACGGATGGATGGCGGGATATGTTCTCAGGGACAATAGTAATATTGTCCAGAACCTCGCCTATCCCGATTATCTTCTCTCCATCCCCCCAGAGGTCCAGGGAGCGGTTTTTACAGGAAACAAAATAATTTTAAGCCGCTCCTATGGTCGTAGAAATAACAGCAGACTGACGGTCTATGAAGATCCCAGAACATCTGAACCGGATAGGACCATTGTTCTCAATGGAAGAGAGCTACCTCTCTGGATACTTAAAAACAGTAAAATCTTAAAAGAAATAACTGTGCCTCCCATGTCAGAAGCCATTGCCTTATACAGGGATTCTCCTATTTTACTCTATGAATCGGGTGCCGATAATTACAGAACCACAACAACTTACGCTAAATATAGAATAGATATACTGGAAAACATTTTCCGCGATTAGGTCTTTCCTGTTGTGGCACTTTAAAAAAATAGTTTAGAAATAACAATTATAATTATTTAGTACCCTTTACTATTCTTTTAACTCAGTCGATACTGGGTTTAACAATAACAACAAGGAGAACAGGTGAATGAATACAATTAGATCAGCTTTTACAAAACACATTATTTTTAGTAATGCGCCTGTGCGTTGTTAGTTATTATTACACTTTCTAGCAATTACGCCGCAGCCATTACAGGCTGCGGCTTTTTTTATCCCGGGACAAACACTGGACAAAGCCGCTACAACTTCACATTGAGAAGTTATAGGGGCTTTTTTTATCGGCCAAACATTATCAGGAGAACAGAATGCTGAGCAATGATCCTTACACAACTTATTTACTGACACAAATGAAGATCGATGATTTTCATTCCACAGCTGACCGGTTGAGAACAGCTTCCCTTTTTACGAAGAGAAGAGAACATCAGAGAAAAGCTGTGCTTTCCATTTTGCATGGAACCGGAAAGGCGCTTATCAAAACAGGTAACCGTCTTTTAGAAATTGCCTGAATTAGATCAGGAGCGGCTAAAAAAAGGATTTTTATATGTTTTATGAAACAGATTATTATGTATTATCACTGGCAGCAATGAGAAGTCAGGAACTAAAAGATTTTTTCAGAATAGAGAATATGAAAAAAAAGGCCCTTAAAATGGGCAGAAAAGACTCTGGAGTTACACTAATCACTCAGATTCTCCAGGGGACGGGTAATGCTCTGGTTGCCACAGGAAACAAATTGTTGAAGATTGCCTGAGACTAAAAATGAGATGATCAAAAGCAGAATCCCGTCGTTGAATAGAAAAGGGAGAATTGCTGAATAGTCTCAGGTAAGGTTCAATTCAATACAACGGGGCAGTGTTTACTGTCCCGTTACTTCTAATTCTTGACGAAACATAACAAGTGTTATATTTTAAATTCAGGAGATATACCATGCCGCCGAAAGCTCAGTTTTCAAAACAGCAGATACTTGATACCGCCCTGAAAATATCCATAGAAAGTGGAATATCGACCCTAACTGTAAGAAAACTGGCTGAGAAACTGGGCTGCTCTGTCGCCCCTATTTATGTAAACTTTGAAAATAGTGAGGCACTGGTTCAGGCGGTTATGGATATGATTCGTGAATTATCCTGGAAATATGCCACAAAGTCCTATACGGATATAGGATTTTTCAATATCGGGATTGGGCAGATTCTATTTGTAAAAGATTATCCACTCCTCTATATGGACCTGCTGAATAATGATCCTCATTGCATGACGATGTCCGATGAACAGGCAAAGCAGATGATTGATATTATGGAGAAAGATGATATGCTTCAGGGACTGAGCCGGGAACAGAACAGTGATCTATTATTAAAAATGTCTATTTTCACAATGGGCCTGTGTCTGACCATGACAAAAGATGAGCAGGTTCTGCCCTTAGAGAAGATTCTCTCTCTTTTAGAAGAGACAGCTCATCAGTTTATTGTATCCCTGAAGAATAATTATCACGATAGCTACACACCCAGGACTGAATTCCATTTTTAAGATTTTTCTGCTGACATTAAATCCCTCTATTGTAGGAAATTCTATTTACCCCCTTCTCTGGGAGATTTTGTCCTGGGACTGAGCGTAGATAACAGGAGAAAATTGGTGTCATTGACAGGTAGGATCAGTTTAAGCTGACGATAGCAATAATGAGTTTCATCTTGACACGAATATTGATGGAACTTAGAGTTAAAGTAATAAGAAATACAAGGAGAGAAAAATGAAAAAAGTCACATCATTTATCCTTCTTTTTCTATTAACATTCACGATTATTTATGCAAAAGGAGCAGAGGAAAAGAAGACTGTAGAGATTACCGGTCCGGTGACCATTGAGTTCTGGCATGCCATGGGAGGAGCCCGAATAGACCTGATCCAAGGTATTGTCGATGACTTTATGAAGGAAAATCCCAATATTACTGTCAATGTGCAGTATACAGGATCATACAATGACACTTTGAATAAAACTAAAGCCGCATCAAAAGCAGGGAATGCTCCCCATGTCTTTCACTCTTATGATGTGGGAACTCTTCAACTGGTCTATAGCGGAATCATTACCCCCATTGAAGATATTGCCCAATGGGATCCCATAAACTGGGATGATTTTTTCGATCCGGTAAGCAGCTATTATACTGTCGCGGGCAGGCATTATTCAATGCCTTTCAATTCTTCCACACCACTACTTTATTACAATAAATCTCTTTTTGAAAAAGCCGGACTTGACCCGGAGTCACCTCCTGCAACATTTGAAGAGGTGATTGAGGTCAGCAGAAAACTGAAACAGGCTCTCCCCGAGCTCAAAGCCCCCATAACATGGAATCTGCACAGCTGGTATTTTGAACAGTTTCATTGCCTGATGGATGCTCCCATGGTCAATGAAAACAACGGCCGTGGAGAGACTCTGCCGACTAAAGCTGTTTTTAACGGATCTGCCGGAAAAGAGATTCTTAAGTGGTGGACAGAAATGGAAAAAGAAGGCCTTTTCCTCGATGTCGGGCCCGGTTGGGCAAACCACAGAGCCGCATTCGGATCCGGGGAAGTGGCAATGGTCATGTCATCGACATCAGACGTCAATCAGCTAACCGGATTGCTGGCTGAAAAAGGTTGGGAAATGGGAACAGGATATATCCCCAAACCGGCAGGGGCAAAAGGGGGAGTCGCTATCGGAGGAGGATCTCTATGGTTATCCAATGGCCATACAGATGAAGAACTCCTGGCGGCACTGAAACTGGTGAAATACATATCCAGTGATGAACCTCAGATTGCATGGCATAAGGGAACCGGATACTTTCCAGTAAGAAAAACCGCTATGGAGAAACTGACTGCAGAGGGATGGTTTATTGATAATCCGAACTTCCTGACAGCGTTTAATCAGTTATTGGACAGCCCTCCGACAGATAATACATCGGGAGCACTGATGGGGACTTTTCCCGAAGTCAGAGCTCTGATTGAAACAGGTATTCAGAAAGTATACGCCGGAGATATGACTGTTGAAGAAGCACTTAATGAAGCTGCGGGAAAAGCAGATGTCACCTATAAAGAGTGGAATGAACTCATTGAGTAATTGATTCCATTAATTCGATAGGGCTGCAATTTCTAAGCATTGCAGCCTGTTTTCATGAGGGAATAAATGAAGTCA
>JAEINM010000130.1 GCA_016342385.1 Spirochaetaceae bacterium
TCCAGAAAATGGTATGGGATACACTAATCACCATACCCTACGGGAAAACTGAAACTTACCTGGGATTCTCAACATTAATGGATAAACCAAAAGCGGTCCGGGCTGTGGCTTCGGCAAATGGAGCTAATGCCATCTCCATTATTATTCCCTGTCACAGAATTGTGAGTAGCGACGGATCTCTGGGTGGTTATGCCGGAGGTCTGTCTGCCAAACAGAAATTACTCGATCTGGAGAGCCAGTTGTACTTGGGCTTATAGTCAACTACTGATTCCTATATAGTACATACATGCATAAGAAAACAGTTCTACAGGAAAATCTAAAATCTATATTCCAGGGAGAAGGTGTTAAAGATTTCAATAAGCGAAGATCCCTTATTCCAAATCTAATGTAGCTATCCTAAGGTTAAGTGGTTAGAGTTTATTTTTTAATTTTTTCATAAATGACTTTCCCTTGCGATTTGTCCAAAAAGAAACGCACATGTTTCATTTCTTTGTATACAAGGAAAGAAACATGACATATTTCTATATAAACTCCTGGGAATAACTATTTACAGGGGCTAAACCTTCCAGAATCTCTACATCATAAAATATTTTATTTTCGATGTTACAAGTTAATATAGTATCAATAAGTTCTTCTCGATTATATCTACCTTTAATACCTGCTTTATTCATCTCATTACTTAACATCTGGAGACTGACTGGTGTTCCACCTTCTGTCGGAGGATATAATGTCGCGGTCACTTTTAATTTATCTTTACTGACTTTCAGATCGATGTGGCCATCTGAAGGGATAAAAGATAATAATATTTCTTCATCTGTAATAAAACTGCTTGATTTTTGAGGTTCAGACTCGAGCGATTTTATTAGTTTTTCATCCTCTTCAACAGTACTGTTTATTTCATCCAATATGGAATCGACATCCTCGAGTAATTTCTGATGATGATATTTTTTCCTGGAATCCACTACTTCATCTCCAGGTACTTCAGAATTTTTCCAATTTCAAAAGGTTTTTTTACAACACCCAAGACACCGGCGTTAATTGCTTTTTGAATTAAAGGATCCATAGGATATGAAGTTAACATCAGGATTCTGGCATCAGGACGGGCTTTGAGAATCTGAATGGATATTTCTGCACCATTCAATCCAGGCATTTTTAAATCGAGAAGAATAAGATCGAATTTCTGACGAATAGCAATATCACTTCCAGCAAACGGGTCTGTGTAACCTGTTACTGATACGGAAAATTTTTCCAGCATTATTTTTATACTTTCAATCATTAATTCATCATCATCTACGATTAAAATACTTTTCATTTCCTCTCCTGGGGACTTTTCATTAAGACCGATACATTGTCATATGTTTAAATTATATACCAATTTGATTGGTTTTTACAAATGATAGAATATTTATATTCTTTGTTAGCTCAGATAGTTCTCTTTGTATACAATCGTATTGTTTTCTTTTCTATGATGTCTCTATTTGATCTGGCATTTTTATTTTTTTCTCTGTGCTTAAGGGGAAAAGGAGTGTTGTTATGATGTGATCACAGCTCTTCGATTCGACCTGCTGCAGATCCCCAATTTCTCCGGCTTTAAAAGAAATTAAGCGGTCTAAGCCTATGCATTAATATCAATCTGCTAATGAACAGCCGGGAAGTGAAGAAACTGACAATTCTTGTATTTACTCATAAAACCATTATCTCGACATTCCAATACCCGCTGAAAACTGCATTTCCCCTGTTACCAGATTCCAGCCCAGATTGAGCCCGACAGCAGGTATGGCCAGATTATTGATAAAAAACTCCAAACCTATGCCGGGACCGTGGAAAAAGGTTCTTTCGGTGACATCGGATTTAAAATAGCCGGCTTCATAAAAGACTTTTGATGAAATTGTACCAGCCTTAAATATCCAGAGGGGAATATTATAAACAATAGTCGATGTTCCATATTCATCAGCTGCCACTTTGTCCATGGGCAGAACTCTGGATCCATCGAGGCCGCCGAGACGGAATTGCTTCTGCACGGGCATCCGGCCCCATCCTCCCACCGCCTTTAAACTGATCAGATGCTTAAACCATGGCGAAAAGGACCACTGGAAATCACTGCTTATGACAGGGTAGAATGTTTGTCCTGTAAACTCCCAGTTAGCCGAGGCCGAGAACTGTGCGGTCAATCCTTTTTCATAGGGAATATCATAATAGACATCTTTCCAGCCGATTTGGCTTTTTATTCCCATAGAGTTAATATCCGGAATTATTGAGGGGCTGTCATTTCTGAGTATCCATAGATCATACTCGATGGTGCCGCTTAAAGATAATCGCTTTGTTAAGGGATATTCTATTCCAAGACTAAGGCCCAGCTTATCAGCTTCATACTCTCTGGCAAGTGTTTCATCTACATTGAGGTCAGTCACTTCATCAAATCCTGCTGCCAGTGATGCGGTCAACGTAAAATCAGATTGTAGGAAATAGGGGTCGCTATAGAAACTGAGAAGAGTCCAGCCCTGTGAGCCGAAGAAAAATCCCAATCCCAATGTTTTGTAATAACCCAGAAAATTATTCTCTATCGTCAGTACTCCGGCATTCCAGGATTCTCCTTTTGATATGGAAAAAATGGGAATAGGGATTAGGGTCCATTTGTCTCTGACAAGAATAGTTATAAAGGCATCACTGCCGATAACATCAGTTGATATTTCAATGTCCGGTACAAAGATACCGGTTTCTCTCAGATTCTGAATGATGATTTCCTTTGTTTCATCGGTGTAAAGTCCACCAACTTTGACAGGTTCAATTATCTGCAGAAGTACTTCATCTTTTGTTCTTTTTAATCCCGACAGGGTTATCTCTTTTATCACAACGGCATTTTCCTGGGCAAAAAGAGGCATAGAATAAAGAAGAATACACATTATTGTTATTATATATTGTTTTTTTGTTTTTCCTTTCATTTTAACAATATAATGATAATCATTACTACTTTCTACAAATATTTTTGAATATTTAGATTTTATGATATAGCTTATAGAGAGTAAAAAGAGGCTTTGTATGATTTACGATGTTGTTATTATAGGGGCCGGGGTTGTCGGTGGGGCTGTCGCCAGAGAGTTGAGCCGCTATAATCTCTCTATTGTGGCTTTGGAAAAAGAGGCCGATGTGTGCTGCGGAATTTCAAAGGCCAACACCGGTATAATTCATTCCCCGGCACTTATAAAAAAAGAGACAAAAAAAGCGGAGTACACTATACGGGGAAATCTCATGTTCAATAAAATGAGCCGGGAACTGGGATTTCAGGTCCAGTGGCCCGGAGCTCTTATCCTGGCATATTCAGAAGAGGATAAAACTGTACTGGAGAAATATAAGTCCCACGGTGAATATACCCGTGAAAAATTTTCTGCCGGAGAGGTTCTCTACCGCTATGTGAACAAGGACGAATTATTAAAAAAGGAACCCTCTCTCAGTCGGAAGGTGATTGGTGCTCTCCATGTTCCCGATGCGGGGCGGGTCATTCCTTATGAGTTCGGAATAGCCCTCTGGGAAAATGCTGTATCCAATGGCGTCCAGTTGAAATTGAATCAAACCGTTGTCTCTCTTGAGAAAGACAACAGGAACCATGATGAAGAGTTGTGGGTGTTAAAAACAGCAATGAACGAATATAGGGCGAAGTATGTCGTCAATGCTGCCGGCCATGGCAGTAATGAATTGGGACTCCAGGCCGGTTTTCCCGATTCCCATATTCAGAAAGTAAAGGGACAATATCTGATCTATGACAGGAACAGGAATTTAGATATTCAGCATATTCTCTTTCAGGTCCCCCTGAAAGGAAACAGGAAAGCAGGGAAAGGAATCCTGGTCTGCAAAACTGTATATGGCAATCTTATGATCGGCCCCGATGCCCGGCTGATTGAAGATGAAAACGATAGGGGAACAGACCGGGAGACTCTTCTGGATGTGCTCAGGGGCGCCGAAAGAAGTGTTGAAGATCTTGATGCGAAAAAAGTTATAAAGACTTTTTCCGGAATAAGGCCCAAACCGGCGGGTGGTGATTTTATTATTGAATCACATAATCACTTTTATCATTTATGTGGTATAGAATCTCCGGGGCTGACCTCTTCTCCCGCCATAGGGGAAGACATTTTAAAAATGATGGTCCGTGACGGCTTAGACCTTTCTGAAAAAAGTAATTTTAATCCTTTTAGAAAAGCCATCATTTCTTCAGTCCTCGATATAAAGGGGCAAGACCTGAAAACCAGGGTGGAATACCCGGATTCTCATCCGGATCAGATTATATGCCGGTGTGAAGTGGTGCCGCGATCCAGAATAACTGATGCTCTTAGCAGAGGTATCCCGGTGTTGACAATTGACGGAGTCAAAAGACGAACCAGAGCGGGACAGGGAAGATGCCAGGGGGCATTCTGCGGGAAACGGGTCCGCAGGTTACTGTCACAGGAAAATCATGTCCCGGAAGAGAGTATTACTCAGAGGGGAAGTGAATCTCCCCATTCCGGAATTGCCGGAAAAGATCTATTTAAAGGGTAATTGTAGGGAAAATCTTCCATTGAGAATTACCATGCTGCCCGGTCTGTAAATCGATTTTTCATAGAACACCGGTGTTCGCTTTTCAATATAAGAAGTTGAGACAATATGAAAACCAGCCTGCTCCGGTGTGAATTCCAGTAGTTCAGATTCTCTCTTCCAGATATTGCGGGCAGATATTTTTTCTACGGTCTCGATAATGTTAAGATTGTAATCATTCACAAGAAGATCATTAAGAGATTTCCTGAAGGATTTTTTATTGAGTCCCGCGCAGTAATCAGCATCAAAATACAGGGATTCCAGTTTTATGGGAATGCCATCGACTGACCATAAGCGGTTTATGAAGTATATTTTTTTATTACCATCTATCTCTGAAAAGGGGGATCCATCACTTTGAATATCACCGGCATTTATTATTTCGAATCCCCGAATTAGAGCTGTGGGACTCTTGCCGATCTCTTTAGCCAGTTCCGGGAATTCCGGAAGTAAAGGGCTGTTCGTATGTGTTTCCGGTTTGGAAATTATAAATGTACCCACCCCTTTTTTAAATTCCAGCAATCCTTCAGATACGAGACTTGAAAGGGCTTTATTCGCTGTTGCACGGCTGACCTGGTAGTGTTCGCAGATTGTTCTCTCCGTCAGGAATTTATCTCCCACACTATACCGGTCTTCTTCAATCAGCTTTCTGAGAACAGTGTTCAGCTGTTGATATAAAGGTGATCTATTAATTTTCATGAACACATAATACTCTTAAGAACCGGTAATACTCAATATAGAATCTAATTGGGATTTATATTGATATGTCATATTCCATATACGATTATTAAGGTATGGAATGGTTAAAAGATGAGAAGTCTGTGGAAAAGGATCTTTCTCAGGAAGAGCCCTGGATAGTCCTTATCATTGATGATGATGATCAGATTCATGAAGTGACAAAATTAGCTCTTTCCTCTTTTACTTTTGAAGATAAACCGCTTAAGTTTTTCAGTGTTTTCAGTGCACAGGAAGCCCGGGATTTTTTATTAAACAGCACGGAACATTTTTCGGTTTTTCTTCTCGATGTTGTTATGGAGGAGGATGACGCCGGACTCAAACTGGCTAAATATATAAGAGAGGATCTCAAGAACCATTATACACGGATTATTTTGAGAACAGGTCAACCGGGTTTTGCTCCCGAGTATTCGGTCATTAAAGATTATGATATTGATGCCTATAAGAATAAGACAGAATTAAAGAGGGCTGATCTGGAATCTGTCTTCTATACCTCTCTCCGTTCTTATCGGGATATCTCCTTCCTGCAGTTACAGAGAAAATGTATTGAGCAGGTTGTTGCCTCTATTACACATATCAATTCCACCACGGACCTTCCGGATTTCGCTTCAGCACTCCTCAATCAGATCGGTCACCTGACAGGTATTGAAGAGGGTAGATTGATTCTGGAACCATCAGAGACATTTGCTGTTTCCCGAAGTGAATTCAAAACCAGAGTTCTCGCTTCATCGGGTAAAGGACATATGGTTGAGAGAAATGAAATCGGTGTCATTGACAGTGAGGCGAGGGCATTGATAGATGAAAGTCTCAATAGTCATTGTGATGTGTATGCACATCCCTATTTTGTCCATTATATGCAAACTCAGAGAAATAATGAAATAGTTCTGGCTCTTAAAAGCAGATATAGACTGTCCGAGGCGGATGAAGAACTGCTGATACTCTTTTCATCCAATGTCATTTTGACCTATGAAAACCTTATCCTAAGTGAAGAGATCAGTGAAAGCCAGAACCTGATTGTACGGTTACTCGGCGGAGCTGTTGAAAGCCGTTCTCTCGAAACAGGGTCCCATGTCAGACGGGTGGGAGAGCTAGCTGCTCTGCTGACCAGTCTCTCTGGAGGTACTTTAGGAGAAATTGAAATGATGAGAGTCTCCGCACCCTTACATGATGTGGGAAAAATAAGCATCCCCGATTTCATTTTGAATAAACCGGAGAAACTGAATGATAAGGAGTGGTCTATTATAAAAACCCATTCTTTGAATGGGTTTAATCTTTTAAAGGATACAGGCAATATCATTCTCGATAAAGCTGCTATTATTGCGCTCGATCATCACGAGCGATGGGATGGGACGGGATACCCTTCAGGAAAAAAAGGTCTCGAGATTTCTCTTGACGGCCGAATTGTAGCCATAGCCGATGTTCTCGATGCTCTTGTCTCCCGAAGATGTTATAAATCTGCCTGGTCTTATGATCAAACCATGATTTATATGAAAAAGATGAAAGGTTCCCAATTTGACCCTGAACTGACCGATTTACTTCTGGAAAATAGCAAAGAGGTTTATGATATCTATCTGAAGTATCCCGATTGACGATCATATTTTTATAAATCCTGAAGAAAATAGCTGTCTTAACGGAGTAGAGAGAAGAAGATATCCCTGAATTCTTCCAATGGTCTTATAGACTGAAGTAGTTTCCCCTGTATTAGAGCTCCTTCCCACCCGGATAATATAAACGTTGCCAGAGCTTCTGGTGAATGATTGAGTTTTATTGATCCTGAATCCTGTGCTTCCAAAAGAGTATCGCGGAAGAGGACTTTCCAGGATTCAAATATCTTTGCCAGTTCCCTGCGGAACAGGGGATCCTCATCTGTTAATTCCTGGGTGAGTTTACCGAACAGACAGTTGCAGCGGCAGGGGCTTCCCTGAAAATGATTTATCTGTTCCCCAAAAAAATTCTCAATCCTCTCCAAAGGAGGGGTATCGTTGTGAAAATGATTCTCTATGGTTGTAAAAAAAGATTGTCCCGCATAATTAATCAGCTGAATGCCGAAGTCCGTTTTGCTGTTAAAATAATAATAGAAAGAACCTTTAGGAACAGAAGCAGATTTCAGAATTTCACTTATTCCCGTATTTTTAAAGCCTTTTTCTGAGACCAGAACAATTCCTTTTTGTAGAATATGTTCCTTCATATTATTATTTTTCAAAAAGATCTCCCTTTATGCTTTGTCTCCTAGAGTATTACCCTCTTCCAGCCTGACTGTGTCCAGTTTCGGAATATCAATTCCCAGAGCTTCTTTAATGACCTCTTCCACAGTGGAAACAAGTTTGAATTCAAGCTTGTCTTTTATTTCCTCCGGAATATCTTCAAGGTCTTTTTTATTCTCTACAGGCAGAAGAATCTTTTCAATTCCAGCTCTGTGAGCCGCCAGGACTTTTTCTTTCAATCCTCCAATAGGCATGACTGATCCCCTGAGAGTTATTTCTCCTGTCATGGCCAGTTTGGGGTTCACTTTTCTGCCGGTTACCAGTGAAGCCAGAGATGTAAATAAAGCTATCCCTGCTGAAGGCCCATCTTTGGGTACAGATCCGGAAGGGACATGAATATGCAGATCACTTTCACTAAAGGCAAAACCTGAAGCAAATAATGCCAGCCGCGATCTGATTAGGCTTCTGGAGATTTGTGCCGATTCCTTCATTACATCGCCCAGTTGTCCGGTCAGTGTTAACTGCCCGTTACCGGGCATACTGGTGCTTTCAATAAAGAGTATTTCCCCCCCTACAGGAGTCCATGCCAGGCCGGTGACCACTCCCGGAGGATTGTCCGCCTCCGCCAGGGCGTGACGCACTCTCTCTTTACCCAGAAACTCTTCAACCAGTTGAGCATTAATATGGTAAGGCAGTTTTTCCTTTCCCGAAACTATTTTTTCCGAGGATATTCTCGCCAGAGTAGCGAGTTTTCTCTGAAGTGTTCTCACTCCGGCCTCTCTGGTGTAGTTTTCTATTACTTCTGTCAGAGCATCATCTCCGATAGTCAGCTTCTCATCATCCAATCCATGCTCTTCCAGAACCCGGGGAACCAGATGTTTTTTACCGATGTGGAATTTCTCATGATTTGTATAACCTGAAATCGTCAGGACTTCCATTCTGTCAAGAAGGGGGCCCGGTATTGTCTCTATAGAGTTGGCCGTGGCTATAAAAAATACATCCGACAGATCGTAGGGGACCTCCAGATAGTGGTCGGAAAAACTGTTGTTCTGTTCAGGGTCCAGAACTTCCAGTAAAGCACTAGCCGGATCTCCGCTGAATCCCCTCATAAGCTTATCCACTTCATCGAGTACAAACACAGGATTTTTTGTTCCCGCTTTTTTCATGCCCTGGATAATTCTTCCCGGCAGAGCTCCTACATAAGTTCTTCTGTGTCCTCTTATATCAGCTTCATCGCGAATACCCCCGAGACTCATTCTTATAAATTTTCTGTCCAGTGCTCCGGCAATACTTTTTCCCAGACTGGTTTTTCCGGTTCCAGGAGGGCCGACAAGAAGAAGGATCGTCCCTTTTTTCCCTTTCTTCAGTTTCATAACAGCAAGATGCTGAATGATTCTTTCTTTAACCTTCTCCAACCCATAATGGTCTCTGTTCAGTATCTCTCTGGCCATTTCTATATCTATCTCTTTTTCTTCTCCAGTTTTCCAGGGAAGGGCCACCAGTAGATCCAGATAATTTCTTATAACATGACTATCTGACCCGTTTGGACCTTGAGCTTCCAGTTTTTCATATTCTTCAAGAGCAATCTCCCGTACATCTTCAGGCATTTCAGAGCCGTCAATTCTGTCTTTCAGGGATTTTTTCGTCCCGCTTTTCCCTTCGTTCAGCTCTTCCTGTATGGATTTCAGCTGTTCCCGTAAAATGTTTTCCCGGTAGCTCTTGTTCGCTTTTTCTGAGAATTTCTTAGCCATCTCCGCTTGAATCCTGATAGATTCTTTCTGTTTTATCAAATGGTCAAGGAATTTCATTCCCCGTTCCTTCACCGATTGAATCTCCAGTAACTCCTGCTTATCAGATCGGGAAATGTAGTACATCAGTTTTGATGGTTCCTGGAATTCTTCAATTCTTTTAATAATTTCTTCAGACCCCTGGAAGAACCGGGCGGCTTCTCTTGATATATCTTTTATATAGGTGAGCAGATCCTGCTGGTTGCTCCTCTCCATATCCATTTCATCGAGAAGGAGAGTAAAGTTGGTCAGGTAAAAGCCATCGTGTTTTTTTATATTGTTTATCTGAACCCTCTCAATTCCATGAGTGAGGATCTTGTATCCCTCCTGTAATTTTTCATTGCTGATAATTCTGACCAGGGTACCCACTTTGTAGAAATCATCCTCATCCAGATCTTTCATATTGAAGTTTTTGCGCATGGATAAGGCTATGGCGTACTTTTCCTTCTCATCTTCATTTATATTAAATAATCCCTCGAGATCAAGTCCGCTTATGCGGATATGATTATCACTTCCCGGGAAAATA
>JAEINM010000131.1 GCA_016342385.1 Spirochaetaceae bacterium
AGCTGCTCGAAGATATGTCAAAAGCCGATGAGCCTTTTATCAACTTTTTTAAAAATACGACTCTGAGTAAAAATGAATTAAAATCCTGCACAACTCTTATAAGAAACAGTCATGAACGCATTATCGGTGCTCTCTGTATTAACATGGACTTATCGATCCCCGTAAAAGATTTTTTTAATGAATTCCTTCAGTTTGATTCCGAAAAATACAGTGGAACAAAAACCGCGGCCTACAGGCAGACAACAAGAGAACTTATTGATTCATCAATTGATTCGGCACTGGAGATTGTCAACAGACAGAGAGGTTTGTCTTCTACTGAAAGAAACAAAGCTGTTGTGTGGGAATTGTACAAAAAAGGGATCTTCAGTGTGAAAAAAGGTGTTGAAATTACCGCTGAAGAACTGGGGATTTCCCGCTTTACTGTATACAATTATCTGAAAGCACTGCGGGGATCGGAGACTGAAAACTAATTCAGCCTCTCATATCTACTCTCCCTTTGATAAGGTTTTATCAATGGCCTTTTTAAACCCGGGAATGGCCCGCCTTATGACTTGATTTTCAACACAGTAGGATAATCTGAAATAACCGGGCATATTAAATCCGCTTCCGGGAACCGCAAGGATCTTTTCATCCTGTAAAATCTCAACAAATTTCATATCATCTCCACCGGGAGCCTTAATAAATAGATAAAATGTTCCCTGGGGTAATATAAAGTCATAGCCCAGATCCCTGAGGGAATTGGCGAAGAGATCCCGTTTCTCTCTGTATATTTCAGGATCAATTGTTTTACCATTCACTTCAACTATGGCTCTCTGCATTAGGGCCGGAGCATTGGTATATCCCATACCTGTTGTCGACATGGTCATGACCTGTATTATCAGATTGGCATCTTCTGCTTTGGGATGTATGGCTGCCCAGCCGATTCTCTCTCCGGGAATGGAAAGACTTTTTGAATAGGATGAGATAATAACTGAATTTTCATAGGCCGATAAAATAGGTGGAACTTCAACGCCGTCATACACAATATACCTGTATGGTTCATCGCTGACAAGATATATCTGCCGATCCAGCTCACGGCTTTTTCTTCTGAGCAAAGAGGCCAGAGCCTTAATCTGAGAAGCGGGATAAACCACTCCTGAAGGATTATTCGGCGAGTTTATTATTACCGCAGCTGTCTGAACATTAATGGACGCTTCTATAGCCTCCAGATCAAGTTGAAAATTATCTTTGCATTTGACAGTTTTTAAAACACCACCGAAATTTTCCACATAGGTTTTATATACAACAAAATTCGGAATAGAGACAACAACATTATCTCCCACATTCAATATGGCCTGAAAAAACAAATTCAGAGCCGCTCCGGCTCCGCAGGTCATGATAATATTCTCTTTCTCTAAGGTAATTCCCTGCTCTTTTGTCAGAAAATCAGCAACAAATGCCCTGGTTTCTGCATAACCGCTATTGGTCATATAAGCATGTTTACCCGGTATATCCTCTTTCATTATTTTGATTACAGCCTCGGTAAACTCATTGGGAGGCGGAATATTGGGATTGCCCAGACTGAAGTCGAATACATTTTCAACTCCGAATTCTTTCTTCATCCGTGCCCCTTCATTAAACATTTTTCGTATGAGAGAGGTGCCGAACAGGGCAATATGTGTGTGTTTTGCTATAGCCAATTAATACTCCTTTAATTCTTCCCCATGGAAAATAAACCTGCTTCCCGCTTCAGCCAGTGCTGCCATTTCGTGTTCTCCCGCCATGATCTCCACAGGAGCGATCCAATCGATATACTCAGTGATCCATCTTGTGCAGAGAGGAGCATAAGCCAGCCCTCCTGTGAGAATAATGCCATCGACTTGTCCCTTTAAAGCAGCAGCGGCACTGCCGATTTCCCGGCCGATCTGATAGGTCATGGCATGGTAGATCTCTTCTGCTTCTCTATCACCTTGGGTAATACGGTCTTCTATAACCCGGCCGTCGTCAGAGCCCAGGTAGGCTAAAAGTCCTGATTTCTTTGTCAAGAGACCATTGACCTGCTCCGCTGAAGAGTATTCCCCGGAGAAACACAGCTTAACCAGAAGAGTGGTTGGCAGAGATCCCGCCCTCTGGGGAGAGAAGGGCCCTCCGTCATTGGCATCATTGGTATCAATCATTTTCCCTTTTTTCATGGGAACGATGGAGATACCTCCTCCCAGATGCGCCACCACAAGGTTCAGTTCATCGATTTCTTTACCATGGGACCGGGCATAGGCTCTGGCCATGGCCCGAATATTCAGGGCATGAAGCCTGCTTCGCCTATCCATCCCGGGAAGTCCTGAATAGCGGGAATATGGTTCAAACTCATCGACTGATACAGGATCGGCTATTAAAGACGGGCATTTGTATTTTTCAGCTACACTATGAGCTATCAGAGCTCCGAGATTTGAAGGGTGACTGGAATACTTTTCCGATCTCAACTCCTGGAGCATGGTTTCATTGATGCGATAACTTCCTGCAGATAAAGCTTTGACCGGAGCACCGCGTCCTGCGCAGCAATCGAGATGGTCAACACCATGCTCCTCCAGAAAGTCCGATACCGTACGGGCTCGAAAAGCCTCCTGATCGGCCGTCCTTTCAAACTGGTCCAATTCCGCGGCGCTATGAGTAATCGATTGAGAGGCTATCTCCTTCACAGAACCGACTTTGCCACTTTCAAATAATGCGACCTTTGTAGAAGTGGAGCCGGGATTGATAACCAGAATTTTTTTCATTTCAAATACCACCCGCAGCGGCTAAAGCCAGAACGATGGAGTTTCTCTTATCCCGGGCTTCATCGGCACGGGACATCATAATAATGGGAAAGGAAGCTCCGGCAATCAGCCCCCCCGCCTCCAGTCCCGCACAGAGGATAAGACTTTTACCAAAAATATTCCCCGTGTTCATATCAGGAACCACGAGAATATCCGCATCGCCTTGAACGGGCCCCTTAAGACCTTTGATTTCGCAGGCTCGTTTGCTCAGAGCCAGATCAATGGCCAGCGGACCGTCAACAACGGCACCGCTAATCTGACCGCGGTCAGCCATTTTAGACAGGAGGGCCGCATCAATAGATGCGGGAATAGCAGGGTTTACTTTTTCCATTGCCGTCAATATGGCAACCTTGGGCTTTTCAATCCCGAGATTTCTAAAAACATCAATGGCATTCTGAGTTATGGCCGCTTTCTGCAGCAGATCCGGAGCTATATTCATTCCACCATCGGTAATTCCCATCAGTTTACCTTCATGGGTTTCGACCACCTGAAGATGGGAGAGCAGGGAGCTGGTCAGCAGTTCATCTTTTCTTTTAAGAACGGCTTTCATGAAAACAGAGGTATCCAGTTTCCCCTTCATAAGAACATGGGCTTCTTTATTCAATACGGCATTGACAGCATCATCAGCGGGTAGATGAGAATTGAGAATAGCATATTCTTTCAGTTTATACTCTTTCGCTTCTACAGAAATCTTCTCGCCATCACCGACGAGAAGAAAAGTACAGAGCCCTTCTTTTTCGACTTCTAATAAAGCGGAATAGATATTTTCACCCGTGGGGGCCACAATGGCGATAATGGGTTTCCCACCACCTTTCAGTTTTTCAATAAGATCGCTAAATTTCATCAGGATTTCCTTCCCAGCAAAAAGGCTTTTTTATTAATTTCAACTATGTCATCCCCTTTTCTTGAAAAGACATCTTCAATAGCCTTCAAAAATGTCTCCCTTTTTATAGGAAGAACTTTCGAGGCTGATCCGATCAGTACTATATTCTGAGCTCTATTTGATCCCGCTTCAAGGGCCAGCGACTTAGTATCTATAATCATAGAAGATGGAACACTATTTATCTCTTTATAAAGCCGATCTTCATCGGGATAGTCGGGAATATTGAGAAAGGGATCTTTACCGGTGATCAGCGCTCCCCCTTTTTTCAGATATTTTATGTGTCTTAAAGATTCTAGAGGCTCCATAGACAAAATCATATCTGCTGCCCCTTCGGGTATCAGATCACTGAATATCTCTTGTGATGAAATGCGGAGAGTCGCAATGACAGCCCCACCTCTCTGAGACATACCGTGGACCTCAGCCTGTTTAACATGAAGTCTCTCCATCATGGCCCCTTTGGCAATAATCGCTGCCAATGATAATACCCCCTGGCCTCCCACTCCGCATAGAACTATATCATATGTCATTTTCCCATTACCTCTTACTTAATCTTTTTTTTGTTATATGAACACATTCCCGGGCAGATATAATGACCGAAACACCGTCATAGTCAATTTCCCCTTTAATTATGGCGGTATTTTCCTCTAAATTTTTCGGCAGTGGCTTCAGGATTTTTATATGTTCCGGATCTGCCCCGCATCCTTTGACAATTTCAACAATCCGCGATGAATCCACTATGGTTTCCTGCATTCCCGTCATAGCTGTAATGCTGTTGTCCAGAATAAGGAGTGTGACTCTGTTACCGGCGGAAAGCATATCCACCAGTCCCTGAATACCAGTATGCATAAAAGTACCGTCTCCGATAACGCCCACAACAGGATGTGCTCCCGCCTCCGCGGCACCCCTGGCCATTGAGACAGAAGCGCCCATATCCAGACAGGAGTGAATGGCATTATGAGGGGGAAAATATCCCAGAGTATAACAGCCGATATCGGAAGTGACCACAGGATGATCATACTCTTCAAGAGCCTTGTTTAACGCCTTGTAACTATCGGTATGAGGGCATCCCCTGCACAGTTGAGGGGGCCTGCCGGGTAAATCCTGAATGGGAGGCCTCACAGCTTCAAAAACAGGCAGTCCCAGAGCTCTCCGGCATATATCGGGATTTATTTCACCAAGATGGGGGATCGTATCATTGAGTTTGCCGTCGATCTGTATCTCCAGAGGAAGAATGCCCTTGAGAAACCTCTCGACATAGGGATATCCCTCTTCTATAACTATGACTCTCTTTGCTCTCTGAGCCAGAGCTCTGATCTTCTTTTCAGGCATAGGGTAGAAACTGATGTGCAGATGAGAGGGCTTATTCTCAAGTTCTTTTTCAGCTTCTTTGTAGTAGTTATAAGCCAAACCTGTCGTGATGACAGCAAGATCTGTATTGTCGGGATGAATGATAAGAGGATTATAATCTGAATTTTCTGATATTGTCACAAGCTCCGTTCTCTGCTGCCAGAGAACCTCATAATTCTGACGGCTTAGAAAAGGGAGGTTCGTCCAGTGATGTCTGTCTCTTGAAGGATTTAGTTCCTTTTTCTCTCTTATGGGACCTCTTTTCACCACGGCTCTCGAGTGGGATATTCTGGTTGTCAGCTTAAGCAGCACGGGAAGATGAAGTGTCTCCGACAAGTGAAAAGCTTCTTTTGTCATCTCGTATGCTTCCTGCTGATTTCTCGGTTCCATGCAGACCGTTCTGGCAAAATCAGCATAGTACCGGGAATCCTGCTCATTTTGCGAAGAGTGCATTCCCGGATCATCTGCCACGGCAAGAACAAGTCCCCCGTTTATTGTAAATCCGATTGAATTCATAAAGGCATCGGCCGCGACATTGAGCCCCACATGTTTCATGGTGACCAGAGACCGCTTGCCCATCATTGAAACAGCGACAGCTGCTTCATAGGCTGTTTTTTCATTGGAGCACCACGAGGCTACAAGTGAATGATCCTCTTTTCTCTTCCATTCCTGTAAATATTCAATAATTTCAGTCGATGGAGTCCCCGGATATCCATAGGCAATAGAGATTCCCGCATCAATAGCTCCCTGAGAAACAGCTTCATCTCCCAATAATACCAAATCACTCATATCAGACCTCTTTTATATTATAAATGTTTTTAATTACCTAATTAAATTATAGCACTTTACCCGTTTTGTACAATTAATTTGATAAATAGTCACTTTTTTTTAATCATTATTTTTCCCATTTTTTATTAACACATTTCAAAATCTGTAGAATTAGAATATAATTCATTGTTTATATATAGAAAAAAAGGAGTAAACTGTGATCCTACACCATCAGTTTATTAGAACAGCTAAAGAGAACAAAGAGAAAATTGCCATAAAAGACAGAATGACAGGGGCGACTGTCCCTTATGCCAGAGCATTGATCGGTGCCCTGATTCTCGCCAAAAAATTCAGAAAATACGATGATAAATATATTGGAATCATGATTCCCACTTCGGCAGGAGCCATGCTGGCATCAATCGGAACTCTTATGGCGGGGAAAATACCCGTTATGATTAATTTCTCAACTGGCGCAGCGGAAAATTCAGTTTATGCCCAGCAGAAATGCGGTTTCAATCTTATAGTGACCTCCAAAGCTCTACTGGATAAAATCAAATGCCCCCTTTTAGAGGGAATGATCTGTATAGAAGATATTATGAAGTCCGTTACAACTGGTGATAAAATTCTGGCAGCTCTACGGACAAAACTGCCTGCTTCCCGTATTATCAGTTCTCTTCCCGGAGCCAGTGAAGAGGATACGGCCTGTATTCTTTTTACAAGCGGGAGCGAAAAGGATCCCAAAGCGGTTCAGCTCTCCCACAAAAATATCGGTTCTAATGTACAAGATGTAACAGAAGTGCTGGAATTGACCAAAGAGGATATTATCTTCTCCATACTGCCTCTGTTTCATGTCTTCGGTCAGCAGACAAATTTCTGGCTGCCTCTCACACTCGGAATGACTGCTGTGACTTACGCCAACCCTCTTGAATACAAGACCATTCCCGCAATCATCCGTAAAGAGGGCTGTACTCTGATTGCCGCCACTCCCATTTTTCTGGGAGGATATTTGCGTGAATCCAAAGAGGGTGATTTTGAAAAACTATCTCTTGTTATTGCCGGAGCCGACAAGACACCTGACTGGTTGAGAGAGGGATACAGAGAAAAACACAATATTGAAATAGTCGAAGGTTACGGAGCGACAGAAACAAGTCCTGTGATCAGTGTGAACAGAAGAAACAGGAACAAACCGGGTAGTATAGGCCTGGCCGTTCCCAGTTGTGAAATTAAAATAACCCATATCGACTCGGGAGAAACTCTTCCCGCCGGAGAAGAGGGAAAAATCATGGTAAGAGGTGATCTTGTGATGAAAGGTTATCTCGATGAAGAAAAGACAAAAGAAGCTATTGTCGACGGCTGGTATTTTACAGGAGACATCGGTGTTCTCGATGAAGAGGGTTTTTTGTGGCATAAAGGCAGACTGAAACGCTTTGTCAAAATCGGGGGAGAAATGGTCTCTCTCGTGAAAACCGAAACGATTATAGCCGATGTTCTGCACAAGGATATTGACTGCTGTGTCGTCGACATCCCCGATAAAGTCAAAGGAGCCTCCCTGGTTGCGGTCCTCACTCAGGAAATTGATAGGGAACAGCTGATTAGAGATCTCGCCGACAGGTTGCCGCCAATCGCCATACCGAAAAAATTCCTGGTAGTTGATGAACTGCCTAAAATGGGAAGTGGTAAAGCCGACTTTAGAAAGATAGCGGAAATGGCCTCTCATAGTCTGGTAAAGTAGGCCTATACACCTTTCTCTTCATTTAATGTATAGTGGTATAAAGGGAACAACTATTGAAAAATCACTTATACATTAAAACAGATAAAGCACTATATGATTACAGGAATCAATTGCACAATGACAAGATTGAAATTGTGGCTATGGATTTTGAAGGAGAGTTCAACCTACATCAGTATGGGGAAAAACTCTGTCTGATCCAGATTTTCGATGGAAAAAGATTTGTCATCATCGATCCCTTTTCTATCAGCACAGAGGAGTTGAAGAAGACTCTGGAAAGCCGGGACATTACAAAAATCTTCTATGATGCCAGTTCGGATAAAGCTCTTGTTTTCAAACAATATGGCATAAGAATAAACGCCGTATTAGATCTTATGGATTTTGTTCAGCTACTGGAACTGCAGAAAAAAGGTCTGGATTCTGTACTGGAGAGCATATTACAACTTTCTGTAGTAAAAAAGAAGAGATTCCAAATGCACAACTGGACCCTCAGGCCGGTGAATGAAGAGGCACTCCAGTATGCTCTGGGTGATGTTGAACATCTTTTCCCTTTAAAAGATGCCCTGATGCAAAAGATAATTGATGCCGATCTCTACGAAGATCTCCTGATTAAGCAAATCACAAGTGAGAGCGAGATAACATACAGCACCATACCGGGAATAAAAAAGAAGAAAAGCTATAAATCACTATCCAAGAATCACAAAAAGATTTTTGATGGGATTTATACCATTCGCGAGAAATATGCCAGGGAACTGAATTACCCCCCCAACAATGTCATTAGCAATACAGATCTGATCAAGCTGGCACAAAATATGGAAGATCTGAACATTTCTGTCATCCATCACAAAATTCCCCGCAAGATCAGAACAGAACTATTACACAGTCTTATGGAGATAAAAATATAACTGTTTAAAATGGAAGATTCAGATGCAGTAAAGAGTATTTCTGCCCTTCCTGTTTTAGAGAAATTATGACCCGTTTTATTTATCCGGGGTCTCTAAAAAAATTTTTGTGCGCTTGTTAAAATTCAGTGTAACTAAATCCTCACCCCAGTATTTTTGAATCAACTGATCTATCAACCCGCTATCCCGGGCATATTCCAGGGCCTCTGTCAGTATACTTTTATCTTCAGAACTAATTGATTTATTGACATACAGGTAGAAATCAATGTCATATATAAACATTAAGTTTTGTTCAATATCCAGTTCCGGATAGAGAGCTGATTCATTCAGAATCTCAGTGACCCCCCGGGAAAAATAGTCAATTCCTCTACTCCCGTTGATCAGCATTTTATAAATCTGACGCCAGTCATTTTTATGGGCATAATATTTCAATTGATTATGTTTCCATATTTCAATGTCGTACCACAACTCACCAAAGGCCCCTATTCTGTCGAGAGCCCTGAAATCATTTAAAGTATTCACATTATTATAAACAAACTGCTGCCCACGGGGAATGAATAGAATTCTGTGAGCTATTAGTTTATTGGTCAGCCCCATATCAATAAAATCCCACCGGCGGTCCCTTTCCTCGGTCTTCAGAAAAAAATAGACAAAAAGATTCTCGTTCTGATCCAGCATATACTCGATTCGTCTATGGGTGGGATTGGAAAATGTTTGTAATTCCAGTCGATATCCTGTCGCCTCAAGGCTTTTTTCCAGCAATTCAAAATAATATTTTTGTCGCCCGTCATCATATTCAAAACTATTTAACTGAATAATTTTATCAGACTGGGAGAATACTCCTATAGAGCAAATACAAAAAACTATGATGAATATATCTTTTTTAAAAGAGAACATACTTATTATTATAGGGGGAAAATGTAAAAAATGACTGAAATAACTTTTAATTTGACGATTATTCAGCTCTTTCGGATACTCTTTGCCGATTATGTAGAATCAGAAAATTCTATATTGGTAATAGAATTTTAAATTCACAGAATTTCCCGGAGGAAGTTTTTATATTTAATTTTCCCCCGGCCGTATCCACATGTTTTTTAACAATGTTCATACCTATACCCTGACCGGCCACTTGATCAACCGACTGAGAAGTAGAAAATCCCGGGTGAAATATCAATTTAACAGCGTCAGAACCAGAGAGGTTTTTAACCTGTTCG
>JAEINM010000132.1 GCA_016342385.1 Spirochaetaceae bacterium
GTGGGAAAATGGATACAGATAGTTAATTCCGATGCATTCACTACAACTTACTATGATCTGATCATTGCCTCAGATTCATATTCTGTAACTCAAGTGACTAGAATCCTCGATACGGGAGTAACATCTTCTTCAATACTTGAAAAAGGAACTGTTTCTGAAAGTAATTTCTCAGAACTGATAATGACTAAAACACACGAAAGAGACTCTATTACTTTTGAATTACTTCAGATACCCACACAGTATCAGGAGTCAAGAACAGTAGTGTGGTCCAGAGTTGGAAATACCCTGACATTAGTGGATGCAATTAATGAATATACAAACGGCGAATTTACAGAAGATTAATAAATCCTATCCAAATCGATCACTTCGATTTGGATAGACAAATCACTATCTATGACTAAAACAATCCCTTAACTGCCAGATCACTCATATTCAGAAATTCATTTTCTATCTTCGCCTCACCGAGACTGGAAGCGACAACTTCCGCTGTGGCCACATCAATCAGTCTTAACTGGAGGTAGTAATCGGATCCGATAGCACTGAGAGTACCAGTTACAATGATTTCAGCTCCGGCTATTTTTCCAATTTCTACAGCAGTGGCCTCATCAGTCAGTCCGGTGGCCTGAAAGTTGTATTCTTCAATAATCTTCTCGACAGATTTTCGATCTACGACAGTTACTTTCCCTGTATTTACAAAGCTGTTTTCCACAAATAAAACCAGGGCACTGAGCGTTTCCGAGCTCACCGACTGGGTAACAGAATCGATGCCCACAATGGCAATCCTTTTTCCCGAAAGGATTTTTTCAGCACCTTCTCCCCGGAAGCCCGAATCATCCACTTCAATCCGCTCAGTCCTTTCGATCCGTTCCGGCTCTACGTCTCCAAAAATTGATTCAGGATCATGGGGGATAAGAGCCAAAGCGCTCACCAGGCTCCAGTAATATTCCATGTTTTCCTCAAATTCAATCTCACCGTCCTGATTCCAATCGAGTTTCCTCCAGATGGGGTTATCGGGATTCATATCGCCCACACCCTCTTCGGGATCAGTCCTGTTAAGATATTCACGAATACTCTCTACCTCAAAGGGCTCAATTTGACCATTGCCATTCATATCGGCCAGGAATTCAGCGTGACCGGGATCGATCTCTTCAAACAACCGTGGAAGACTCCTACCATAGAAATATTCTCTAAAATAATCAATTTCCACTTCATCAATAAAGCCATCTTCATTGCCGTCAAAGATCTCGGCCAGAGGGGTTTCAACGGGATGGGGGTAAAACAACATAGCATGGATCTCAAACATCATCCATTCCATTTCGGAATCTTCAATTTTACCGTTTCTATTTTCATCAACCCATTCCTGAAAGAAACTAGCGACATGGGGAGCTTCGTAGCGCTCGACGATCTGTTCTTCGATTCCCCATAATTCCCCTCTCCGGGTAATTACCAACCGTTCCTTCAATCCCCAGTCTTCATAATAAAATATCACTTCCATATGTTCGGGACCGGGATATATTTCCGGATCGGAGAATTCGAAATCTTGCGGGTCAAAACTAATAAAGGCTTCACTGATCTGGCGGTAAATCTCATCCTGACCAATATACTCTCTACCGCCTTCATCTTCAGGAAAGGTATAGAATTTCCGGGCATCTTCCCAATAAGCACTTGTATACTGCTCTGCATCAACACTATAAGTACCATCCATCCAGGCCTCAAGAACCTCTTCCGGAGAATGGTACTCCTCGTATAAATACCAGTCATCAGAAGTTGTGACACAACCGGTTACAACAATTACAAAACCTATTAGAATCGGATATACCAGTTTCCCCAAATATTTCATTTTCTGCCTCCAGAGAGTAATCAACATGATTTAAGAATAGTGGATAGGATGGGTATTTGCAAAACAGTGTCTGTTTTTTTAAATGGAATACATATAATCTTCTAAAGCCTAAAGCATCTCTCATTGTTCAATACCTCCTTATAGAATTGGTGTTTCAACGATTTTGATGATATAACATATATGGAGAATATTGGATTTTACCATTCTAGGAAAATTTCCTATATAAATTTGTTCTTCAAAATCATATAAATTAAGTTTTAATAAAAATAGGAGAGAATATGAAAAAAATTTTACTGTTGATATCATTTTCGTATTTGATATTTTCTTGTGCTTCCTTTTCAGAGAAGGAAGAAGAATCAAAAAAGAATGATATCAATTATAGCAAATCTAGATGTTATGAAGTCCTGATAAAAAAAACAGATGAGGACTCTCTGACTTATGATAAACCTTTAAACTGGGATCTGGTAAATTTCACAGTCCGCAATGATGAGTACTCATCTTTAGGTACGGCATTTACAATAAATGAAAGAGAATTGGTAACAGCGGCCCATGTTATGTACCTATTTGATGAATCTCTGACTAATCCGAAAAGATATATTAGAGAGAAAATCCGAAATGGTAACGAAACCATTGAAAATATTTATGAGGTTGATCAAATCAGGGCTTTTAATAATCATAAGGATTATGTTGTTTTTACCGTGAAAGACAAAGTCTTTGACAAGTGGTTTGATTTGGAAGAGAACTTTCAACTGGATTCAAAAGTATACACTGTTGGTGATGCTTTTGGAGAGGGGATTATTACCCGCGAAGGTATACTTTTAGATGTTATTCCAGAAAATGAAAATGGAGAATGGAATTATCTTAAAAGTTCCATAGCTACAAATCCTGGGAATAGCGGTGGTCCCCTTCTCAATGAGGAGATGAATGTAATTGGGGTTGTTTTATCAAAAAAAGATGATTTTTGTTATTCATTGCCTATTAGTGAAATAAGCAATGAAGGAACTATTCACAATAAATATAAATATGGATTTTTGACCATTAATGATAAACATTTAGCAACATTTGATTATTCAATAGAAATTCCTAAAAATTATCGGGATTTTATGAAAGATTATTCCAATGCATATAATAAGTTTTATTTAGAAAATATGAATCTTCTATTTGATAAGAACTCAGAAAATTTATTTCCATATGGAGAATCGTCACTCAATGCTCTATATGGTGCCAATACCAGTCGGTATCCACAGATTTTTTATGAAGATAACGATAATAAGCAATGGAGTATTTCCAACTACAAATACGAACATACCGATATAGGGGAAAACGGGTACATATCAAGTTCTGCTTTTTATAAGGATTCCAATGAATGGTTTATAAATATAAGTAAGCCCGACGATATTAGTCTGGAAGAATTATACAAATCTCCTAAAATTCAAATGGATTTAATATTAAAAGGAAATAACATTACCAGGAAACTTACTGAAAATGATCAGGGCTCTAGAATCTTGTCCTATGGAGATCCCAGGCAAGTATTACATCATACAGATTCCTATGGAAGGAAGTGGAATATTAACATCTGGTATTTGGAATATAGTGATGTCGCAGTAATTAATCTGACAACACCAAATCCAAAGGGATTAGCCACAATATATTCGACATGTTATACGTATTCTATTGAGAATGCACTGGTGGATCTAAAAAAGATTACTGATTTTGTAAACATCTCTTATTATGGAGATTTGAAGCAATGGGCGGAATTTCTTCAGCTTAAAGAATATCTTTTTGAACCGATTTCTGAATACTCAATTTCATTTTTAGAAAATGATTCTATTGAATTTACTACCGATTCATTTGATTTAAACTCAAAACCCCTATTCTTCAATGTAAATGAAAAAAACACCATCGGTCTATATTTTGATATATATCCCGACAGTGGAGAATACAAATGGGGAATAAGAAAATTTATCTTAGATTCCGATAGTGGTAGCGATAATTACTTATTATTCTATCGATGGAACAAACCAGTGGAAGGATTGAAAAAAGGGTTTCAGGAGGACTGGGATAAAAACATAATGAATCGGGAACACCCCTATAATTCTGTAGCTTATACCGATGAAGGCGTTACAAAAATAGGAACTATCTACAATGATCAGAATCTATTGATGAAACAAGACCCCTATGCTTATTCTTTGATAGTAGCAAGAGAGGGAACCATAGCTAACGAAGAGATAAGTGAAAACCTTAATAATTATTTTTCCAGTATAAAATTTTATTAATTCCTCAATCTGCACTTTTAAAAAATATTATAAATAAAAAGAGGCCGTTCTGTTTAGAACGGCCTCTTATATAATTAGGATATTTATGATTTTCTGGCAATCAACAGAGTTTTTGAATCGAGTATCAGAGATAAATCTTCCGATATTTTATTATCGTGGTCTTTTACGAGGTTGAGGTTCATAACTTCACCGTCATTCTTTAAAACCATGATAATTGAAAGGAATTCTTCACAGCATTTCAGGTTGGAGGGAATATCTCCTTCACTGACAACTTCACCTTCATAGGAATCTGTAAACCAGATCTCCAGATTAAGCTCTTTTGCGAATTTTTTTACTCTTGTCATATTGTCTGTACAGTCTTTTGAAAAGTCATAACCATCAATAACGATGGCATCAGTAGACTTCTGACCATTTTCTATCATAGCTTTTACACTATTTAGAACCTGGTCCATAGAAACACCATCCTGATTGAAGTTCATAATGACTCTGTTTTTAATCAGCTCATCGTGAACTTCCATGGCGTCTTCGAGTTCTCTTTTTAAAGAGATCTCTTTAAATATATCTTCATACCAATTAATAATATGGTCTGTTCTGGAAGAATAAGATACATGTATTACATGCTTATCCCGCATAAGCTTGTCTGTAGCAATGTGTACAAGACAAGCTGTTTTTCCGATTCCCCGCTTGGAAGCGATTACAGCAATATTACCTTTTCCAAGGCCGCCGTGTGTCGCTTTCTCGAGGATTCGTAAGGGACTTTTTTTAGTTAGCTCTGCTTTTACCATTTCTGAACTCCTTGATCATGAAAGAACTATTTCTTTTTGTTTTTTTCTTCAAACTCTTTAATTAGTTCTTCAGAGATGCTAGTCGGAACCTTACTGTATTTCGCGAACTCCATCGTAAACTCGGCTTTACCCTGAGTAGAAGATCTAAGAACAGTAGAATAACCGAACATTTCACTTAGAGGGACATCTGCTTCAACCGTACAGTTATTTCCCTCATCAGTTGATCCTATAATTATACCACGTCGTTGGTTGATACTGCCAAAGATATTTCCCTGAAATTCAGTAGGACCTTCTACGGATACTCTCATAATAGGTTCTAGAATAATTGGTTTTGCTTTCATATAGGCTTCTCGGAATGCAGCACGACCTGCCGTCTGGAAAGCCTGATCGGAAGAGTCAACGGCATGGTACTGACCATCATTGATAGTCATTTTAATACCGACAATCGGATGACCTACAAGAGATCCTTTTCCAAGAGCAGCTTGAAAACCTTTATCACAGGAAGGAATGTATTCTGTAGGAATCGCTCCCCCTTTTATCTGGCTTACAAACTCATAGTCACTTTCTTCATTCGGTTCCATGAAACCTGCAATTCTCGCATACTGACCGGAACCACCTGTCTGTTTCTTGTGAGTATAGTTAAAGTCGACTTTCTGAGAAATAGCTTCTCGATAGGCCACCTGAGGTGCACCGGTCATTACTTCCGCATCATACTCGCGCTTCATTCTTTCAATATACACTTCAAGATGAAGTTCTCCCATACCCTGAACAATAGTCTGGTTGGACTCATCGTCAACGTATGTTCTGAATGTCGGGTCTTCTTTTGTAAATCTGTTGAGTGCTTTTGCCATTTTATCTGAAGAGCTTTTATCTTTAGGTTCGATGGAAAGGGAGATAACAGGTTCGGGAACGTACATGGAAGTCATGGAAAGATTCAAACCATTCTGTACAAAAGTGTCTCCAGAAGCACATTCAATTCCGAAAAGAGCGACAATGTCTCCCGATCCGGCTTCTGTAATATCTTCCATATTATTGGAATGCATTCTGACAAGTCGTCCGACTTTAAATTTTTTCTTACTTCTTATGTTGTAGAGCTCAGAACCTTTCTTAACAAGACCCTGATACACCCTTATGTAAGTCAGCTGACCGTATTGTCCATCTTCCAGTTTGAAAGCAAGAGCAACAGGTGGTTTATCATTTACAGATTCAAGTATTACTTCCTCTTCATTATTGTCGAGGTCAAGAGCTTTATTCTCTATATCTGTCGGACAGGGAAGATATGCTTCAACAGCATCAAGAAGAGGTTGAACACCTTTATTCTTATAAGCTGAACCGACAAAAACCGGACAAAGCTCCAAGTCAAGAGTCCCTTTTCTCACTGCATCATGAATAAGCTGTTCAGGAATTTCCTGCTCTTCCATCATCAATTCCATTAATTCTTCATTAAACATGGAAAGGGCATCGAGCATGATTTCTCTTTTCTCAGCCACTTCCGACTCAAGTTCTGAAGGAATAGAATCGTATCGTACACCGTGATCATCATTAGCATCAAAATAGATAGCTTTCATTGTGATCAGGTCAACTACACCTATGTGTTTCTCTTCCAGACCTATGGGAACCTGCATCATTACAGAGTTCAGATTGAGTTTCTCTCTCAACTGTTCTGCAACTCTATAGGGATTTGCTCCAGTTCGGTCACACTTGTTTATAAATGCCACACGAGGGACATTATACCTTTTCAGCTGACGGTCAACAGTAATTGACTGAGACTGTACGCCGGCGACAGAACAGAGAACCAGGATTGCTCCATCAAGAACTCTTAAAGCTCTTTCTACCTCTATTGTAAAGTCAACGTGTCCCGGTGTATCAATAATGTTGATATCGATATTACCCCACTGTACATTTGTAGCAGCGGAGGCAATGGTAATACCTCGTTCTTTTTCAAGTTCCATGGAGTCCATTGTCGCACCGACCCCATCTTTTCCTCTCACTTCATGTATTGCGTGAATTCTATTACAGAAAAACAAAATACGCTCTGTCAGGGTTGTTTTACCTGAGTCAATATGAGCGCTGATTCCGATATTACGCATTGTAGCAATATCTTTAGCCATATAATTCCTAACCTCTTTCAAATATTAATGAATAATCTATGAGGATTATTAACACCTTTTATTCAGCTTGCTAGTATATAGAAAGCTAATTTCTTCATCAATACCTATAGAGCCGCTGTTTTAAATAATTACTTGCAAATCAGAGAAATAGGACTCGTACTAAAAAATCGGCTAGAGTTTTTTCCTCTGTCTGAATGTCGCTGTAAAGTGTTCATCCTTTTCATTGACACCCTGAAGAACGACTGTCATGTGATCTTTTACCATTCTTATTTTAAAGACTTTGTTGGTCCACCCCTCCATTCTCGTACCTGTATCTTTCAACAGTTCGAAGAATCCGTCGTATTCGTCTTCTTCCTCGCTGTACCAGGCATATCCTACCCAGCCATTATTTGAATCAAGTTGAATGATATGAGGAGTAACCTGAATAACGGACATAACAATATCGGGAGCATCACCTGCAGTGGAAGAAGTCTGAAACCAGTCTCCGGGCTCAATAATTTCCGCAGGGAGAAAGCTGATAGCAAAAGCGAATACAAACAACATAAATAATGTGTTATTGATTTTCATGGTGAACCTCCACAAATAAAGTATATTGGAAAGCGTCAATTTTAAAACTGTATTTGGAAAATTTATCTGAGAATCAACTCTACCTGGTTCTTTAATTCCAAAAGACCCGTTTGAAAGTGTTCAAATCCTCTTTTGATCATGTCATAATCCTTATCGCGACCACCCAATTCCAGCTCTTCTCCAATATCACCCAGATTCTTCATAGACAGATTCCGGCAGCTTCCCTTTATGGAGTGACCAATCTGCCGGACATTTTCATAATCAACTGAAAAATCACCTGATGCCAATTCCTCGAGCTGACTTTCCATTTTGGAAATCTGTGCCTGAAGTAGATCCAGAACAATATTGCGATCACCCATAAAAGTATTAACAGCATCGTCATAATCAAAGACATCTGATGAAATACCCCCTTTTCCCTCTGAAATTTTTTCCTCTATTTTCTCCAAAGAGAGCCATTTCTTTAAGACCGGTAAAAGATCTGCTTTTTTAAAGGGTTTTGTCAGAAAGTCAGTCATACCGGATTCGATACATTTCTCATACTCACCCGTAGTGGCACTGGCGGTAACGGCAATAATCGGAATTTTCAATGCCATCTCTCTTATTTTTTTTGTTGCCTCATATCCATTCATCACAGGCATCTGACAATCCATAAAGATAAGATCATAGTGGTGCTTTTCCACGGCCTCAACAGCTTCAAGACCGTTAGAAGCCGTATCGGAAGGATAACCTATTTTCTTCAGAATCGTTTTAAAAAGCTGCTGATTCACAGGATGGTCTTCAACAATGAGAATATTGGCCTTTTCTATAATCTCCTGCTCCGAAACTTTAGCTTGACTCTGGCCAAGGTCAGTGTCTTCCACTTCCTCCAGCTCTTCTATATCATCAACTGCGCTCTCCCTATTCATATCTTCAAATAGGACCTTTGTTATTTTATTATAGAGATCATCTTTTTTTACAGGCTTCTGGATATACTCATCAAACCACCCGAGAAGTTTCATCTTGGCTTCCACAGAGCCCTTGCCCTTGAGCGACATAAGAATTAGTGATGTTTCACTGTAATAATGGTCGGCATTGATTTCACTTGCCAGCTGCCACCCATCCATCCCCTGCATCATCTGATCGATCATACATAAACTGTAGGGTGTTCCTTTATCAGCTTCTTCCCTAAGTCGTATCAAAGCATCTTTTCCATTATCGACTTCATCGACAGAACAGCCCCATTCGATAAGACAGGTTTTACAAATTGTTCTAATCTTCTTATTATCATCGATAAGCAGAACAGTTGTATTGCTGAATAAATTTTCCGGAACGTTATTATAGGGCTGGATATTTTTCCGTCCCTTTTTTAAGGGTATGGAGAAATAGAAAGTCGAACCGATGTTAAAAGAACTTTTAACCCGTAGAGCTCCTCCCATCAGTTCGACCAGGTTTTTAGAAATAGCCAGACCTAAACCTGTTCCACCGAATTTTCTTGTTGTTGATTTATCGGCCTGCTGAAAGGCCTGAAATAGAGACTTCTGGTTTTCCTCAGAAATCCCAATCCCCGAATCAACAACAGCAAAACGCAACCTTACAGAGGCGGCGTCTTCCCTCTCTTTGTGTATAGCCACAACAATTTCACCCCGAGAGGTGAATTTGACCGCATTATTAAACAAATTGAGTATAATCTGCCTTAAGCGGACGGGATCTCCATAAACAAATTCCGGAACACCATTTTCGATAAACAGACCGACTTCTACACCTTTTTTGTTTGCTTCCAGAGTAACGAGATCCACAACTCTTTCCACCAGTTCAATCAGGTTAATTTCAGTCGTTTCCAGGGTGAGCTTTCCCGCTTCTATCTTGGAAAAATCCAGAATGTCATTAATTAGAGACAAAAGGACATCGGCGGAAAACCGTATCTGATTTTCATATTCCGACTGCTCCACATCGAGATGAGTTTCATGAAGCAGTTCGGACATACCGATTATGGTATGGATAGGTGTTCT
>JAEINM010000133.1 GCA_016342385.1 Spirochaetaceae bacterium
GAAAAATAAACCAAATTATCTCTGTCCTTTTAAGGCAGTATATTTCCGGCAGAGCGATATATTTCATACCATTCTTCTCTACTTAACCGAATATGTGAAGCTTTGGCCATATGGGATACCCTTGTGGAATTGGTTGTACCAATAATGGTCTGAATCCTGGCGGGATGTCTCAATATCCAGGCAACAGCTATGGCAGAATTGGTTACGGTATATTTTTTCGCCAATTTGTCTATGACTTTGTTCAGTTCGGTCAAACGGCAATAGTCGAGGATAGAGCCATCGTGATCAAGAGAATTTTCCACTTTCATGTTCACATTGAGACCGGCATCTATCATTCCTGTCCTCATAATGCTCAATTGAAGCTGATTGAAAAGCAGCGGCTGTTTCACATATTTCTTCAGCAGTTCTATCTGCATGGGGTTCTGGTTGCTGACTCCGAAGTTCAATACTTTCCCACTTTTATACAGAAGATCAAAGGCATCAGCCACTTCTTCCGGTTCCACAAGAGAATCAGGTCTGTGAAGTAGAAGAATATCGAGATAATCTGTTTGTAATCTTTTGAGTATTCCATCGACTGATTGGAGTATATGCTTTCTGGAAAAGTCAAAAAAACCTTCTCTAATCCCGCATTTGGACTGGAGAATCATCTGCTCCCTTTTGGCCGGAGTCATTTTGACCGCAGAGGCAAAAACCTCTTCCGATTTTCCACCACCATAGATGTCGGCATGATCGAAAAATGTTATCCCTTCATCCATTGCTGTATTAATCAGTTTATTGACCTCATGGAGGGGCATTTCCCCTATTCTCATGCATCCCAGGGCTATTTCAGGAATTTTAAGATCGCTATTGGCTACTTTTATCTTATTCATTTATTTCTCCGTTTATTTTTTCTACTATACTGTACTTTCTGCTATTCTATTAAATTGTAAATTCGCAAGGCTTCTTTATAGGCCTGAGCCTTTTGGGAATATTCACTTATTTTTCTATGAGTAGTCCCTCATAATCGGCTTTCTTAAACATCATTTCACGGCGCTCAAAACCGTACTGCTCATAGAGTCCATGAGCATCTTTTGTGGCCAGCAGGTTCATTCGCACATTAGTGGCCGGATGATCTGTTACACAGGCCATGAGGAATTTTCCCAGTCCCCGGCCTCTGTAATCCCGACTGATATAGACATCGCACAGCCAGGCAAAAATGGAATAATCACTGACAATTCGGGCAAATCCGATCTGTTTTCCCTTATCAAAAACTGACAGTAATACAGAGTTATCAATAGATTTTACTATTAGTTCAGAAGGTCTCCCCTCTCCCCAGTAAGTGCTCTGAAGAGATTCTATAATAAAATCCAGATCGATATTTTCCTTTGAATCTGTTATAGTGAACCCCATTTGTTCCCATCTCATTTCTCTTCTCCTCCACTCTATGATGATCTGAGTATTAAATGTAGAATATATGTTATTTTTTTAAAATACGCATGGAATTCAAAACGGCCAGAAGAGCCACTCCCACATCGGCAAAAATGGCTTCATACATAGAGGCATGACCCAATGCACCAAGAGTCAGGAAGAACAATTTAACTCCAAGGGCAAATATTATATTCTGCAGCACTATGGCTCTGGTTGTTTGAGCAATTTTTTTGGCATCGAGAAGTTTAGAAGGATCATCAGTCATCAACACAATGTCTGCCGCTTCAATGGCCGCATCTGAACCCAGGCCTCCCATTGCCACACCGATATCAGCTCTGGCCAGAACAGGTGCGTCATTTATGCCATCTCCTGTAAAGAGGACTTTTTTCCCCTTTTCAATGAGATCTTCCAAATGTTGCATTTTATCCTCAGGCAGCAGTTCGCTGTATACTTTATCTATTTCGAGCTTTTCCCCGACATATTCAGCTATATGCTTCTGGTCCCCCGTCAGCATGATGACTTCATCTGCTCCTGCGGTTTTCAGCTTCCTGCTCATATTCCATGATGACTCTTTAATCTCATCGGCAATGTAGATAGAACCGGCATGTTTTCCACCATAGGCAATATGAACGGTCGTTCCGGCATATTTTTCTTCATTGAAATCAATAGAGAATCTCTCCAGAAGGCGATGATTTCCCACTAGCAGTTCTTTATCTTTGTATAATCCCCTTATTCCCTGGCCGGGATATTCCCGAATATCAGTCATATGATTTTTGTTTATATTTTTTCCATAGGCTGAAACAATCGAACGGGCTATGGGATGTGTTGACTGCTGCTCCAGTTGTGCCGCCAGTTTGAGAGTATCAGTTCCGCTTATTTTTTCAATGGCAAAATTCCCTTTTGTAAGAGTTCCGGTTTTATCGAATACAAATGTATCAATGCTGTTCAGTGCCTCCAGGTAATTTCCACCTTTTATAAGAATCCCCTTTCGGCTGGCAGCTCCCAGACCGCCGAAAAAACCGAGTGGAACACTTAAGACCAGAGCGCAGGGGCAGCTGATGACTAGGAATATTAAAGATCGGGAAATCCATTCTCTGACATCGCCCGATCCCAGCAATGGGGGGATAAATGCCAGAGCCAGAGCGCCAAAAACGACAATTGGTGTATAAACCCGGGCAAATTTTGTTATAAACTGTTCAGTTTTTGCTTTTTTACCTGTAGCATTTTCTACCATATGAAGGATTCTTGAAACAGCGGAGTTTTCAAATCGTTTTGTTACTTTGACTGTAAGCGGAGCTTCAATATTTATGAAACCGCTCAGAACATCACTATCCTTTTCTGCTGACCGTGGCATGCTCTCACCTGTAAGGGCTGAAGTGTCCAGGGAAGATGTCCCTCTGACAATGACTCCATCAACAGGGACTTTTTCACCGGCCAGAACCACTATATGATCATCTATCTGCAGGCTCCGGGGAGTCACTCTTTCAATTGATTCCCCGTTTATTAGATTGGCGTATTCCGCCTTAATGTTGAGTAGCGATCTTATGCTTCTCCGGCTGTGGTCTACGGCATAATTTTGAAATCCCTCACCAATCTTATAGAAAAGCATGACGGCAACCGCCTCATGTATTTCTCCCAGAGCGAAAGCTCCTGTTGTAGCTAGAGTCATAAGGAAGTATTCATCGAAGAGCCTTCCCTTTAGCAGGTTTTTAAGGGCTCTCCAGGCTATATCTCCTCCAATGAGTAGATAAGCTGAAATATAAGCTGAATATTTTAAAATGGGTTCCGTAGGATCAGATATGAGCAGTGTGAAAAAAATAAGAGCGCCGCCTATTGTCCTGGCGTTTCTGAGGAAGAGGTCTTTGAAGGACTTTTTCTCAATAACATTCTGTGAGTCAGGTGTTTCTATTCCTACTGTTATACCTTCTTCAATTTTATCTATGAGATTCTGAACAAGATTCTGAAGTTTTTCCGATTCCAGATCACTTTTAAAACTGAGCTTCTTTGTGGCAAAACTGAAGCTGACCTCTTGTAAAAACTCATTGCTTTTCAGTTTTTCCTCAATTTTTGCGGCACAGCTGGCACATTGCAGGCCTTCAAGTTTCATTTCAACCATATAAATATTCCTCTATTTTTTGTGCTTGAAGACAGTCACGCTTCGCTGATATTTGCATATGGTTCAGCCCTGCGGGTCTCGGGTTATATTGTGCTTGTAGAAAAGCACGCTTCGCTGATATTTGCATATAGTTCAGCCCTGCGAGTCTCGGGCTTCATGCTTTATGTGACGAAGAGCCACATCTATGAGAGTGACAATATGCTCGTCGTCCAGGGAGTAGTACATCATTTTCCCCTCTCTTCTTGTTTTGACGATGCGGCTTCTCTTCAGGAGACGGAGCTGATGAGAAACTCCAGATAGGGAGATTTCCATAAGGGCAGCTATGTCTCCTACACAGAGTTCTTTTATCCTCAAGGCCGCAACAATCCGCATTCGCGAAGGATCTCCCAGCAGTTTAAATATTTCCGCAATATCGACAATGTCATCTTCAGGAATCAGCTCATTTATTACAATGTCTACATTTTCCTGATTTACACAGCATTCTGTTTTCATATAGATCTCCTGAATATCGAATGAACATATGAGCAAATGTTCAAGTGTTCATGTCTAATATATTTAAAATTTCATTAATCGTCAAGATGTTTAAATTGATTGACTATGTAAATCTTCCCCTTTAAACTTCATTTAAATATTTCCTTCAAAGAGAATTGCACATGCCGATGCTGTGCTATCGGGGCTGTCGGATTTTATAAATAAGGGATGATAATCGGAGGAATAATGAAAGGAATGGAGCCTCAGGATTCTGCTTCTTGTCCTCTCTGCGGAGAAAGCGATCAGTCTCTTTATCATACTGACAAGTACAGGCCTTATTACCAGTGCGGAAATTGTCGGCTCATTTTCGTCCCCCCTGAATACCATCTGAATTCAGAGGATGAAAAAGCCGAATACGATCTGCACAATAATGACTCTAATGATTCAGGATACCGGGAATTTCTCTCCCGTCTGAGTTCACCACTGACTGCTAGAATGGCATCGGGTCAAAAAGGGCTGGATTTTGGTTGCGGTCCCGGGCCGACTCTCTCTGTCATGATGGAGGACGCCGGTCATGAAGTTGACCTCTACGATCCCTTTTACTTTCCCGATGCTTCTACACTGGAAAAGAAATATGACTTTATAACATCAACGGAAGTGATAGAACATCTGCAGAATCCGGGAAAGGTTTTTTCATCGTTATTTCGGATGCTGAATCCCGGTGGCTATCTTGGGCTAATGACAAAAATGGTCATTGATAATAATGCTTTCAGGAACTGGCACTATATACAGGATCCCACGCACATCTGCTTCTACAGCAGAGAGACTTTTGAGTATATTGCAGACCGATTTTCTGCAGAAGTAGAATTCATTGGTAATGATGTGATTATTTTTACTTCATCCGGAATAGAATATTCATCACTTGTAAAGTTCTAAACCTCAAATGCTGGAATCAACTTTTATCATTACCGGCAGTGACATCATTACGAAACCCATTTCTTGAAACCATTCGATTATATCGTTTAAATGAATGCTATTTTTTCTTTCTAATCAGTAATACAAATGGAACGATGCAGATTATTGACATCATACTTAGTATAATCAGTGCTTCCATATCAAAAGCTACGTTTTTTATTTTCGACTGTATATAGAGAAAGGGTAAAAGACTGAAAGACAAACAGGCATAAGCCAGTAGCATTCCCGGAGCTGCCGCATAACCGAGCCCTTTCTTTTTCCATAGCAATATTCCAGTCAGTATCATCATTGGCGACGCTATAACAAAATCATCAATCCAGAGAGACATTTCCTGCAGAGTCACAAGGGACTGGTTTGTTATGGCTGTAATCATTAAAACAAGCTGTCTGATAATGATGAGGAGGGATAAACTGATTAATACTCCTGCTGGGAATTTAACAGATTTAGACAGAGAGAAATCTTCTTCCAGGCTACTGTAATCAATGCTTGCCATGAGGGAAATAAGCAGATAGATGCTTATGGTAAAAAGCAAAAGATAGGGTATAAACAGGTAATTTACGGGAACGCTGATCAAGTATGGTAAATAGACATAGATAATGTAAAAGAGCGCTCCCGGCCATATTTGCAGACCAATCCATTTTTTCTTCTGAATCAAAATCAGTGAAATCAGCATAAGCGGAAATCCGATGATGAGATTAACATAATCATTGGGGACAAAGGTGGATAACAATTCTTTTGTCGGATATAAGATGTCCTGAAAAATAAGACCTGACAGGCTGACAGATACAGTGAGAACCATAAGGAACACAGAAAGGCCATATAGTGTTTTAAAGTTGTTTTTTATAGGTAATTGATTCATTTTGTCTTCCTTAATAAAATATTGATCACATTTACTGTTAAATAATAGACCTTCTCTTCCAGTCTTTCCTCTTTGTATAAATCCAGGACTTCTGTTCATTATTCACCTGTATTACTCATTTCCAATTTTTAAATCTAATTTATATACTGAGAAAGGGCAAATAAAGTCTATATAATTAAAGTAAATTCTATTAGAAATCCAGAACCAGTAAACCGGGGATCTCTTTAAAATGCTTATCCCGGCTTAGAAGGACTGATCCCTTATCCATATTTGCCGCGGCAATCCACATATCATTTGTGGGAATGGGAGTTCCCTGTTTTCTGAGATCTTTCGTTATAAAACCATATCGGAATGCTATGTCTGTATTTGTTGGAATAATTGATACTCCAGGCTTCGACAGGAACTCATTCAACTCAGAGAGATTTTTTTCAGTCAGATTTCCTATCTGAAAACCTGAATATAATTCTCCGAGAACCGTTGCGGGAACAAATATTTCATCGGCATTTTCCATAATTTCCCGAATGTTCTGATTCCCCTTTTTAAAGGAGGAGTAGGCATTAGTGTCCAGGCATATTTTCATGTGTTATTCCCATATTTCCCGGTCTATCTGACTAAAATATTCGGTATTTTTCTGAAATTCATTGTATTGATTTTCATCCCATGTCCCGCATAGATCAGATAAGTCTCTTTTTTTTGTTGAATCGGGAGAGATCCCAAGGCTCTTCATTAGAAGATTGATGATGATTTTATTGAGGCTGGTTTCATTTTTATCTGCCAGGCTTCTCAATTGTTTCTCAAGGGGCTCGGGTATTTTCCTTAGAGTAATCTGACTCATATAATGCCTCCATGACTCATGTCTATGACTCAATGATACTTCTTATTAAAAGTGAAGTCAATTTTTTATTGAGTGGGGAGACAGACATATTTATTGATAACTGACTAATACTATTCCCCCAGAACAATATGTACTGGTAAATCATAGATTTTCAGATGTTCAGATTTCTTAATGGAGAATCCCCCATCCCTCAGGATCATTTCCGGATTAATAGGGCGGCAGTCGATTATCCGGGGGAATGTTTTATGACTCCACAAGTACATTTTGTAGAGAAGTGTCCTCTGAACAGACTCAGCCATGGATAAAATACAGATCCGACCCCCCGGTTTCAACCAGCTCCGTATTTTCCCCATCAATAGTTTGATATCTTCAGAAGGAAAAGTCTCTAAGGTGAAACTCAGGAATATTCCATCAAAGAAATCCTCTTCTAAAGAAGCTTCCAGGATATTTTGACATTTCAGGTGGATCCGATTTTCCAATCCTCTTCGCCGGAGTTTTCTCATGCAGATCCTGTACATGGATGAGGAATTATCAATTCCCGCAATATGTCCTTTCTCTCCAACATCCTTCGCCATTTCGATAAGAGAATGACCGGATCCGAAACCGATTTCCAGCAGCGATTCTCCCGGGCCGGCAGCAAAAGCTCTCAATGCTTTTTTTCTGTACCGCCCTTCAAAAGAACCGGATATGAGGTTGTAAAATCGACTGATTTTATCGTAATTATTTTCAGAATCCATCAATAATAATTCTAATGCATATTTACAATTGATCCCAGCCGGAAATAACACTGGACTGATTGTAGCTGGTCACTGTGCTTTCAAAAAAGTTGGCCTTTACATCTCCATTGCCCTCGGTATCGGCGATTTTTTCCAGATGAACATAGGGATTTGTCTCATAACCGGGGTAGAGCGGTTCAAAATCGAGATGCTTTAATCTCATGTTGGCTATGTATTTTGTGTATTGTTCTGTACTGTCGGTTGTAATTCCCAGAATATCATTGCCGATGATATGATTGGTCCACTGAATTTCCTGTTCGACAGCCTTTTCGAACATAGGATAGATAAGATCTTCGGTTATAAATCCCTTTTTCTCTTCATTCAGACCCTGAATTATCCTTTTAAACATAACAACATGAGTCAGTTCGTCACGATTGATGTAGCGGATAATGTCGGCGGAACCGGGCATCAGGTTTCTGCTTGATAACAAATAGAAGAAATTAAAGCCATTGTAGAAATAGACCGATTCGAGCAGATAATTGGCAATGAGAGACCTGGCAAAATTCCCTGGACTCTGTTCATCGTGAAAGTCCTGGTAGATCTTGGCAATAAATCCTATTCTGTCGAAGAGGACTTTATCCTCCCTCCAGAATTCATAAATATCATTTCTTTTGTCCTGAGGTATTAACGACTCGATCAGATAGGCATAACTCTGACTGTGAATAGCCTCCTGGTAGGTCTGGATCGCCAGAATGAGGTTTACTTCGGGAGCTGTAATATATTCGGAGATTTTAGGGACATTATTGGTCTGAAGGGAATCGAGGAAAACGAGAAACGATAGAATTCCGTCATAACTTCTCCTTTCCGGTTCTGTCAGTTTAATATAATCCTGAACATCGGCTGTCAGGTCCACTTTCTCGGGAATCCAGAAGTTTTCCATCATAGATTTATACATTTTATTGGCCCATGTGTATTTTGTGTTGTTCAGGTTGAAGAGATTTGTACTGTTTCCCCCGACAAGTCGTCTCATTGATAAATCATCAGTCCCTTGGGGGTTGAATAGTTTTTTTTGAAAAATGCTTTCCATAATAAGATATCCTTTTAATTTGCACAGGAAATACAGGTTTCCTGTTCATTCATAATATTGCTGTTTTTCTGTATTGTTCTGGTGTAGTAAATGGTCTTGCATCCCTTTTCCCAGGCTGAGAATATGGTCTCGTAAATATCCTGTGCCCTTATGTCATTATTCAGGTTGTAGAGCAATTCCATGCTGATTCCCTGGTCGACCCATTTCTGAATTCGGGAAACGACTGATATGATTCCTGTCTGCTCTATGTGTTTGTTCTCTTTGTAATACCAGAATGCCTCTTTGATAAAGGGGGGACAGATGGGGACCGATCCATTGGCATTTTTATCGACATGAAATTTGCTGTATACGGGCAGGACACTGGCTGAACATCCCTGAAGCAGGGCACTGGATGTGTTGGGAGCCACTGCCAGCAATTGACCGTTGCGAACCCCGGATTTATACACCTGAACCATAAGGTTTTCCCAGCGTTCTGAAATCGGGGAGTTTTTCTGAAACCATTTCAGATCTTTACCGAAGAATATCCCCCTGGACCAGCTGCTCCCCTCATAAGCTTCATAGGTTCCCCGCTCCTCTGCCAGTCCCGCACTTTCCTCGACGGAATAAAGAGCGATCTTCTCAAAGAGCCGGTCGACGATGTCTTCGGACTTATCATAGCGGATTTTGTTTTTTGCCAGATAATCAGCCAACCCCATGGCACCCAAGCCGATTGTTCTGTATCGTTTATTGTGTAGAATACTTTCCGGGGCAGGGGAGTCTGTCAGCTCTATGGCGTTGTCGAGAATCCGGATCCCCATCTTTACGGCGTTCTCAAGATCATCATCAGTGTCGATATTGGCCAGATTCAGACTGAGTAGATTGCATGTGTGAATTAGACCGCCCGAACTTTTCCCGGAAAGGGAATTCCCCTTTATTTCCGGTTTTCCCACAGCCGAAGGTCTAAAATTGGAGAACGACTCCTGACAGAGGTTTCCACTGCCGATAAATCCATC
>JAEINM010000134.1 GCA_016342385.1 Spirochaetaceae bacterium
AAAAAAAACGAATCTTGATGAATCGAATTTTAAACAGGGAGGATATGTCTGGATTCTCACAGACATTACTATACCGGTTTTTCTTGAATCTCAATTGAGAGAATCACAAAAAATGGAAGCTGTGGGCCGATTGGCAGGAGGAGTTGCCCATGATTTTAATAATCTTCTCACTGTTATTATGGGATATTGTTCTCTGATTCTTGATAATTCTGAATTATTGAAAAAAGATAAAACTCTGAAGAATGATATACTGGGAATACACTCAACATCTCAAAAAGCCGTCAATCTTACAAAACAGCTTTTAACATTTTCCAATAATCAAGTTCATACTCCACGTCATATCAATCTGAATATGATCATCAAAGATCTGAATAAAATCTTTGACCGTCTTATTCCCGACTATATCTGTTTGACAAATTTTCTGACTGATGATGATACCATCATTAATGTTGATCCGGTTCAAATAGAGCAGGTTCTGATAAATCTGGTTGTGAACTCAAAAGATGCCATAAGTAATAAAGGATATATTCATATTAGGACTTCAATTATAGATTCTACAGAGGAAATAAAAAACAACACAGGTGTAATACCCAAAGGAGAATTTGTTCTCCTTTCTATTGAAGACAACGGTTGCGGTATCTCCGATGAGATACAGACAAAGATTTTTGAACCTTTTTTTACTACAAAAAAAGAGGGCAAGGGGATAGGCTTGGGACTGTCTACAGTTTACGGTATCGTTCTACACTCGGGAGCGTATATGGATCTGAAGAGTTCACCGGGCAAAGGCTGTATTTTTAAAATCTATTTTCCAAGAGTCCTCGACAGTATTCCGGAAAAAGTGATTCCTGTAGAATATAAGCATATGGATGCGGGTAAAGAAACTGTATTAATCGTAGAGGAAGATGAATTCGTCAGATCGATTATGTTGCGGATCCTTACTATAAAAGGATACACTGTGATTGAAGCCTGTCATGCAGGCGAAGCCCTGCTATTATGTGAAAAAATGGAAGATATATGTGAATTAATGATAACAGATCTTTTTATGCCTCAAATTACAGGACAGGAACTTTTCAGAAGAATCAGTAAGTTTTTCCCCCAGATTAAATGCTTATACACGTCCACAAATAATTTAGAATCCATAAAAGATAAGAGTCTGGTAAATGGAATTAACAACTATATTCAAAAGCCCTTTGATCCAGAGGATTTTTCTCTTCTTGTAAGGAAGAGTCTCGACAGTAATTGAAGATTTCTTATACTTAAGATAGTATTCAGAACTATGAGCGATAAACAATCAAAAATAAGAAACTTCTGCATAATTGCACATATTGATCACGGGAAATCGACTTTAGCAGATCGATTCCTTCAGAAAACACATGTTGTAAGTGATAGAAATTTTCAAAATCAGATGCTTGACTCAATGGATATTGAAAGAGAGCGTGGTATTACAATTAAATCTCAGGCTGTAACGATACCTTTTGAAAGCAAAGATGGGAATATTTATGAACTTAATCTTGTAGACACCCCCGGGCATGTCGACTTTTCCTATGAAGTGTCTAGAGCTATATCCTCCTGTGAAGGAGCTTTACTCCTTATTGATGCCTCTCAGGGAGTTGAGGCCCAGACATTATCTAATATGTATATGGCTATGGAGCATGATCTGGAGATTATTCCAGTCATAAACAAGATGGATTTACCCAGTGCTGATCTGGAAAGAGTTAAAAGCCAGATTGATCATGATCTTGGATTGGACCCGGATATGTCTTATCCCATATCTGCTAAAACCGGACAGGGTATCGATGAATTACTGGAAGGAGTAGTTGAGTGGATTCCATCTCCTAAGGGAGAGTTGAAAGCACCTCTTAAGGCTCTTATTTTTGATTCTCATTATGATGCATACCGTGGAGTTATTATTCATATCAGGATGTTTGACGGAGCGTTGAAAGCAGGTGATGAGATAAAATTCATGTCAAATGATTCGGATTACAAAGTCGAAGATGTCGGTGTTTTTAAGATTGGACTGGAGAAAACTAAAAGTCTTAACCCGGGAGATGTCGGTTATATAATTGCAGGGATTAAGAATATTTCTGATGTAAGGGTTGGAGATACAATTACATTAAAAGATAATGTTTGTGAGAAGGCCTGCGAAGGGTTTCGAGATGTTAAGCCGGTTGTATTCTCTTCGATATATCCCATTGATACAAATCAGTATCAGGAACTTCATACGGCAATCGATAAATTGAGACTTAACGATGCCTCACTGGTATATGAGAAGGATTCATCTGCCGCTCTTGGATTCGGTTTCAGATGTGGCTTTCTTGGGCTTCTGCATTTAGAAGTTGTTCAGGCCCGGCTGGAAAGAGAATTCGGATTAAATATTGTTCTGACGGCCCCTTCTGTACAGTATCGACTGACAAATATGAAAGGAGAATCTTACTTTCTCGATAATCCCTCAGAATATCCAGATCCCGGTTCAATCGAGAAAGCTGAAGAGCCCTATATTAAAGCGGCTATTATAACACCTACCGATTATCTGGGTAATATTATGACCCTCTGTATGAATAAACGAGGGATTCAGCTTGAGATGAATTATCTTGATGAAAAACGAGTTGAAATATTCTATGAAATGCCTTTAGCTGAAGTCCTTTTTGATTTCTATGATAAATTGAAATCTGTCAGTCGCGGTTATGCCTCTTTTGATTACGAACTTCATGGTTTCAAAGAAACATCTCTCGTGAAAATGGATATTGTACTCAATAGTGAAATTGTAGATGCTCTCAGTCAGCTGGTGTTTAAAGATAATGCCTATGATCGGGGAAAATCAGTATGTAAAAAGCTTAAAGGGGAAATTCCCCGTCAGCAGTTTAAAATCCCTATTCAGGCTGCAATAGGTAACACTATCCTTGCCAGAGAGACTATCAGTGCTCTCAGAAAGGATGTTACGGCTAAATGCTATGGTGGTGATATTTCCCGAAAAAGAAAACTGCTTGAGAAGCAGAAAGAGGGCAAGAAGCGGATGAAAATGGTTGGTAATGTCGAATTACCACAGGAAGCATTTCTCGCTGTTCTCAGAACTGATGAAGACTAGTGAAAACCTGCTCATAAGAGCAGGCTTTTTTTAGTATAATTTATTAATTTGCTGAATATAGAGCCGTGCTGTTTTTACAGCTCTCGATATAAAAGATATCTCCCGGATTGGATGGGGCAGTCTATCGGGAAAATCAATATAAATATAATCAACATTTTTAAGAGCATCCATTAAACTATCAGGAATCTCCTCTAGACTTGAAAGGTTAAAATGATCCCATTCTGAAATTAGATGACTAAGAAGTTCTTTCTCCCGTTCATAAAAGATTACAGGATCAAATGGGCAACTGGTTTCTGAAATATTTTTAGAGGGAATGGTATTATCACTCTTAAGCAAGGTATCAACTTCGTCTAAAAGGACTGGAGTTGCACCAAGAGGATAACCTGTTGTTGTTAAATCATAAACTCTTTTTTCCTGAGAAATAATATCGATTAGCAGTTTGGCATAGGATTCTAAAACATTATCTGTTATTATTCTGGTTGCCGGAAGTTTACCCGGCCTATAAAGCAAATGTCTGTTCATGGCTACATTGAATGAACCGGGAGGCTTCACCCGGTTAGTTGTTCGCAGCATTGTATTGGAAAAGGGACTTCCCTTGCAGTGGCTTTTACCCGGTATAAAAGAAAAATCTAAGCCAGTTAAGAAAATATTAGTCTTAAATAACTGTAATGCACTATAGACAGCGGCAACTCCAACAGAGCCAAGAGGTGGAATCTTTAAGGTAATTTTATCATTATTGTATAATCTCTCAAGAAGTGTATTCTCAAAAAAATCTGATGAAAAGAAATATGTCTTTCCTTTTAGATTGCGGCAAACTTGTGGATATCCGGTAATGTCTGTCATTAAATCGATATCCAAATTTTTTGAATTATAAAAATCACCCAGATTATAAAATTGAGATTCTAGAGCAAACACAATATCTGGTTTTATCCCAAATTCCAGTAAGGGACTTAATGCTGTATCAACAGCCATAATATACAATTTTTCTCTTTTGGATTTTAAGAAAGTTAAACTCTCTTCTAGTGATGCTCCAGCACCACAGATCACAACTGGTTTTCCTTTATTCTCGGGACCTTTTACAGATGTAAATTGTAAATTAATCAATATATTATTTATCCATAGTTTACCCAGTTTGTTGATTGTTAATCGATTTCTCCAGTAAGTGCTGAAAAGGAAGGAAGCAAAATTATACAGATAATCATACTGATCTTTATATAAATTATACCCATTATTAAGCGGAAGTAATTCACATCTCCTGAATCGCCATGTTCCAAGGTCCTCTATAACCATTTTTATCTGTTCTCTGGAATCAATCCGTACAATTTTGAAAAAATCATGGCTTAATTGTTTATTGATTGTTATTGAATGTCTCATTAGGTTCTGGTCTATCTCTATGCCGATAATATAAGAGGATTTCGGCAGCTTTGCCAGCAAAATATCAATCCCATATAGAAGAAGCGGGGAGGGGATAATGTATAGTGTCTCTTCCAGCAATGTTGTATTTACAGCGATTTTTTCCGGGGTCTTAAGGGGATCATATTTTGAATAGAGATTTTTTCCCTGATAATAAATAGAAAAACCCCTGCCGGTATCAACAGACAGGGGGAGATTTTCATTCACGAATGTTTCCTAATTGGTGTAGAAGAGGGTCGCATAAGTTGTCAGGAAATTATTTTCTAACCTTTCAGATGCTAAGACCAGGTTCTGTAAATCTGACTGCATATAGCCGGCAATCTCAGACTCAACCTGATATTTGTAATAATCCATACTCTCTTCAGGGATTTTATCTGACTTTTGTGTACCTTTAAGCTGAGCAATAATAATATTACCACTAAGAATTAATGGCTCGGAAATATCACCAATATTTTTTAAAGAAAATAACCTCTCAAGAAATAATTCATCATAAGCAGCATTTGAAAATGCTGGATTCTGCTGTGAAGCTGAACTCATGCTGCTTGGAATCATTCTATTATTACCGTAATTTACGGCAAAATAGTCTGTAGTGCCATTTTCAATATTCATTGTAATAGCTGTAGATATGAAACTGGAATCCTCTTTGATTGAGTTTTTAAATTCTGTTCCTTTTGAAACAAGATAATCCTCTATTAGGCCTATTTCATTTCTGGACATATACACTTTTACATCATTGAGCAATTCATCAGATGCCGTGTCGGGCAAAACCGGTGAATTGATCATTTGATACATTACCCATCCATATGACGTTTTAAAAACATCACTTATTTCTTTATCCTGTAAAGCAAATATACTTTTTACCGCTTCCTCGGATTCGAGATCTGCCAGTAATTCATAGAAATATAGATCCCCCACATTTCCACCGTCTGCTGCAAAACTATCTTTAGATTCAGAAATAGCGGCATCTTTAAAACTTATTTCTTCCGAGGAAATTCTACTTTGAATCTTCTTCGCTTCTTCCTCGCTGGAAAAAATTGTGATTTTGTTTAAGGACGATTTAGTGAACTTCTCCGTATTTTCCGAGGCATATGATGCAAAAAATGAGTTATCAATATTGTCTGAATTGAAGATTGCATAATTAAAACTTTTTTCTTCAGAACCAATATTGGCTATGAAATCAATGAGATTTTGACTTCGCTTTGATCCATACATTACATCTGTAACGTACTGTTCTCTAAGGAGTTCTTCCCGATATCTTTTTCTCAGGTCAAACTTAACAGAATTATTTGTATTGCGGTATAGTTCTTCATTAAACTGTCCGTCAACCTGAAATGGTCCTCTTTCAACTATGGCTCTGTCTATTTGACTTTCTGTAATAGTTACATGGCTTCTTAGAAGGTTTTCTTCTATAGCTTTTTGAATGACTGTCTGGTTGAAAGCTGTCTGCCAGACAAGTTGTCTTTTATATTCAATGTTATCTGAGAAAGTCTCATTGTCTCTGTAAATGTTATTAATGTATTCTACTTGTCGTGCAAAATAGTTACCTGGTAGATATTCAATTGGAGTATTTCCATAACGACCGAAAACCAGTTTATTATTCTTTGATCCCGATTGAGACATTGCCGGAACAAATATAAAAGCTATGACAACCAAAACTAAAACCAGAACGATTCCAATTTTTACTATTATATTTCTTTTCTGCTTTACGCCGCTTTTATGCACTGTTTTAAATTTATTGTCTTTTGACATGATTCATCCTTTATCAATGATGTGAAACTTACAAAAAAATACCATGAACAGAATCAAACTGTCAACGATATGAGTCAAATGGATGTGATTTAAAAAAACATATAAAACCTAAATTAATATTGACAAAAATTGTGTATAAGTTTAATCTCAATTTCGTTAATGGAGGAGTAGCGAAGTTGGTTATCGCACCGGCCTGTCAAGCCGGGGATCGCGGGTTCGAGTCCCGTCTCTTCCGTATTATTTCAAAAAAAAGAATCCTTAAGGGATTCTTTTTTATTTATAATATTTTTCTTTTAATGTTTGTACGGGAAAAGTCGTAATTATAAATGAAATGATAAACAAAAATATTCTCTTAACAATTATTATCTCACTTCTTCTGATTTCTGTCATATCATCAGAAACAATAGATTACATAGTAAAAAAAGGTGATACCTTATATAGTCTTGCCCGGAATTTTAATGTTTCAAAAGAAAGAATCATGGAAATAAACGGGATAACATCTCCTGATCAGTTAAAATCTGGCGTAAATTTAAAAATTCCCGAAAATAATTTGGATTATAATCAAAACAACTGGTATATTGGAAGTTCAGAATACTATGTAAAAGAGGGGGACACGTATTACAGTATTTCCCGCAGAAATGGAATAACTGTATCTGAGTTACTGGAAATTAATAATCTATCTGAAAGTCATATTCTACATGTGGGTGACAGACTGTTCTTACATTCAGATGATAATCTAAAAGCAGAGAATACTGTTGAATCTGTACCGATATTAACTGGATCTTCACAAAACGGTTTGTTTTGGCCTATTACTGGTACACGATATAAGATGGACGGTAAATTGGAAGGTGTCAGAATTAATGCAGATGCTTACTCTTATGTAAGATCCATTGCCGCTGGAAAAGTTGTTTTAGCCGAACCATACCGTGGGTTCGGCAACGTTATTTTAATTGATGTAAATGGGTATATTTACCTATATGGTGGTAATGAGGACGTTTTTGTGAATGTCGGTGAGGAAGTTGCTGCAGGTACAAGAATTGGAAGACTGGGAATGTCAGATCTTTCCAATGGTAAAAAAGATATGTATTTTTCTGTATTTAAAGACGGAAAACCCATAGATACCAGTACAGCACCCCGTGGTTAATAAAACCGGTTCATAATAGTTTGTTCTCAGTCACAAAACACAGGGGCAAACATTGAAACAGATGATAGATAAAGAGGAAGCAAAGGTTAAACCTTCTGTATCCTTAAATGCGAATGATTCTCAGAGTTATCTTAATGAAACAGATCCTCTAGCGCTTTACTTAAAGCAAATTTCTAAATACCCGTTACTACGTGTTGAAGAAGAACAGGAAATCGGCTCAGGAATTAAATCTCTTAAAGATGAAATCAGAGATTTAAAAGATAAACTGATGGAAAATGATTGTTCTCAAACTGATTTTGAAATTCAGAATAAAGTCGGAGAAGAAAGATTGCTCGTTCTGAAAAACAGAATGATTAATGCTAATCTCAGGCTTGTCGTTTCAATAGCAAAAAAATATCAGCATAGGGGTCTATCACTGCTGGATTTAATCGATGAGGGCAACATTGGATTAATCGAGGCGGTAGACAGGTTCGATTATACAAAAGGATGCCGGTTTTCTACTTATGGAACCTGGTGGATACGCCAGGCTATTATTAAATCCTTAGCAGATAAAGGCCGTGTTATCAGAATCCCAATACATATGTTGAATACTATTAAAAAATGCTATTTTGTCGCCAAGTATTTAACACAGGAATACGGTCGGGATCCAACAGCTGAAGAATTAGCAGACTATATGAATCTTCCCACATCAAAAGTCAAAGAAATCATGAAATTATCACAGGAAACAGCTTCGCTTGATATTACTGTTGATGATGATAATGTAACCCGATTATCAGACCTCATAAAAGATGACAATTCTCAGGAACCATTTGAAAGTGTATTTAACATGGCACTTCAGGAAACTTTAGAAGAGGTTCTTAAGCAGTTGAGCGAACGGGAGATGAGAATTATCCAATATAGATACGGCCTGGCCGGAGAAGGCCCTTTCACTCTCGAGGAAACAGGGAAAATGCTGGGGATCACCAGGGAAAGAGTCAGGCAGATTCAGGAAAAAGCAATCTGTAAACTGAGGAAATTCAAAATTATAAAAGATCTGCAGGAATATATCTGAGATTTTCCATCAAAAAAAAATCCCGCTTATTGCAGGGATTTTTTTTTGACTGAATTTAGGAACTGATCGTATTGTTTTATCATATTCTCCCATGAAAAACGAAGGTTCTGTTTTGTCAGCTCATTTGCAAGATTAGTATCATAATATGTAATCAATTTTTTCAGTTTTTTAATTAAATCATTCTGATTTTTATAGATACAGAGATTATGCATTTTTTCAGGTATCAGTTCACGGTAGGACAGTCTGTCGGGAAGAAGAGGGAAACTGCCTGAACCAATGGCTTCAACAATTGATATCCCGAAATTTTCCTGAATTGATGTGCTGAGTACAATGTCTCCCTTTGCCAGCCATTGTTTGTATTCCTTAAAATTGGATATATATCCAAAATGTACTATTTTATTACGGAGTTTTCTTTTTGCAATATTGAATATCTTAGGAGAGTTCTTGAACTGCTCTCCCAATAGTGCCAGCTTAAAATCAACACCATCATCGGCAACATGGAAAAGAGCGTCAAAGAAATCTTCTGGATTTTTATCGTGCTCCCAGCGATGATTCCATATGATTAGAGGTGGATTCTGAATCTTTGCTTTCCTAATAAAATCCTGATTTAAGCTACATCCGGGGTATATCACGTTCGATTTATGCTGAATTTTTTCAGTTACCCAGAATGGCCTTTTATCGGGAAACCGGGATAGAAAAGGTTTGATGGCATTCAGATAGGCATCTTTGTGATAAGAAGAATTAAATATTATGTAGTCGGCACATAAGCTTGATGTTATATCGGTGAAACCGTAATGAAGATCTTCCTGTTCCCCTGTCGCTAATGGGTATAAGATCTGATTTTCATGAAAATACAGAACTATAGGGGGAAGGTTCCCACCGCAAATAGCCTTAAAATCGGAAAGAGAGAGCATATTCGATGCTATTATTCCATCGTATATAGAAAAATCTTTCAGTTTTTCAGCGAAATACAATGCAGCACCCCTCATCCTCCATTTCCAGTATTTATCGGGCAGAGTGAGTAAATCAAATGTATGAGTACTGTGTTGAATAAGCCCATCGGCAAAAGATTTATGTGATCCACCGTAAAA
>JAEINM010000135.1 GCA_016342385.1 Spirochaetaceae bacterium
GCAACCCAATCAGGACCTCTACTCGTTTACTCAGGTGTAATAAATAGGAATTTCAGCAGAGGATCTGATAATAGATTCGTTCGAAATGGTGTAGGGATTTTTCGGGAAAATGATACTGACCTTGTCATATTTGCCATTTCCAACAGACCGGTGAATTTTTATGATTTTGCTCACTTTTTCAGGGACTTTCTTCACTGTTCCGATGCCCTGTATCTCGATGGACATATTTCTGCCATGTTTCTGCCCTCTTTACAAAGAAACCGGAGGAGGGGGTCTTTCGGAACCATTATTTATTCCCGGCAACCTTGAAAGCCCAGGTAGTTTATAATTTGAAAGAACAGACAAGATTGTCTTATATTTAAATACAGGAGGATTTATGTCTAAAAATATCGGCTTTATCTCATTTCGCTTTGCAGGAACAGATGGTGTCTCTCTTGAAACAAAAAAATGGGATGATGTTCTAACAGAACTGGGGCACAAATGCTTTTATATGGGGGGCGAGCTTGACACTCCTGATGAAGTCTCCTATTTTTTTGACGAATTACATTTTCAGCATCCGGAAATCAGACGAATCAATTTGGAATCCTTTAATAATATCAACAGACCAGAAACCCTGACGAAGGAAATTCATGAGTGCAGAGTCAGAATAAAAAAGCAGATATATAATTTTATAAAAAAGTTCAATCTGGATATGCTGATTCCCCAGAATGCCCTGACCATACCTCTCAATATCCCCCTGGGACTTGCTCTTACAGAGGTCATTGCCGAATCGGGGATTCCCGTGATAGCTCATCATCATGATTTTTTCTGGGAAAGAAAAAGGTTTTTGAGAAACTGTATATGGGATTACATAAATTCCTGTTTCCCGCCCCATCTCCCCAATATAAAACATGTGGTCATCAACAGCTCAGCGGGAAACCAGCTGGCTCTGAGGACCGGAATATCATCTACCCTTATTCCCAATGTTATGCATTTTGAAAAAGAACCGGATCCCGTAGATGAGTACTCCTCTGATGTCAGAGAGGCCTTTGGTATTCCCGATGATGAACTTCTTATTCTTCAACCCACCAGAGTTGTTCAAAGAAAGGGGATTGAACATGCCCTGGAACTGGTTGCCCGCCTCAATATGAAAGCGACCTTTGTCATATCCCATGCCTCGGGTGATGAAGGGTATGAATATCAGCAGAGAGTCAAAGAGTATGCAGAAATGGTAGGGACTAAAACTCTCTTTGTACAGGACATTATAAAAGATAAAAGAGGAACGACTTCTGACGGAAGAAAAATCTATACTCTTGAAGATATCTATCCCCATGCCGATCTGATTACCTATCCCTCTCTGGTTGAAGGCTTCGGAAATGCCTTCCTGGAAACTATATGGTTTAAAAAGCCCATCCTTGTGAATAACTATTCCATATATTCAGTAGATATAAAACCAAAGGGATTTCAGGTTATCGAAATGGACAATTTCATATCATCAGAAACCATTGAAATGACAAAAAGATTGATGCACGATAAAAAAGAAGTTCAGCGGATGGCTGAAGTGAATTACGAACTGGGACTAAAATATTATTCCTATGGAGTCGTGAAGCAGAAACTACAAACACTATTAACAGATTTCTTTGGAACAGGATCTCATTGAGAAAAATGAAAAATCTGATAATCTTTCACTACCACTTCCTACCGGGTGGAGTAACCGATGTAGTGACCTCTGCTGCTATCTCCTATCTCAATCATAGTAAAATGATCGGAAAAATTACAATTGTCAGTGGAAGACAGAAGAACCTGGAAAATATAACTTCGAAAATCCGGAAATCCCTGAGGAGAAATAGTAAGAAATCAATATGCCATGAAGTTCTTCCATCAATCGATTATCTTGAGAATCTCTCCGATGGAATTACAACAGAAACCATAAAATATGAGATTCTGGAACGATATGCATCAGAAGACAATATCTGGTGGATTCACAATTATCATCTGGGGAAAAACCCTTATTTGACAAAAGCTCTTATTGAAATTGCCGAAAACCGGAAACAGAATATGGTCTTTCATATTCATGATTTTCCAGAATGCTCCCGCTATGCTCTCCTGAAGAGATTAAAAGATGTGATTAAAGGGGATTTGTATCCACGGACCGCGAATGTTCACTATGCCGTCATAAATAGCAGAGACTTCCATTTTCTGACTGAAGCCGGAATAGAAAAGGAGCTGATAACTCTTCTGGAAAATCCAATAAAACCGGTGATTATTCAGAGTGACAGAAAAAAAGATACTTATGCAAAACTTTCGGGGTCAATAGCCGATTCTTTTCCGGGCTGGAGGAAAAAGGAACCCTATATGCTGTATCCCGTGCGAGCCATTAGAAGGAAAAACATCGCCGAAGCGGCTCTGATTTCCTCTCTGACCGATAAAAATATTATCATTACCCTGCCCGGAGTTTCTGAAGCTGAAAAGGCTTATTCCAACAGTTGTAAAGAGATCTTTACTAGTGGACTGGCACCGGGTATGTTCGGAATCGGATTTGAAATGGAGAATTATGATATTTCCTTCGATGAACTGATCGGATCATCATCGGTGATTGTCTCTTCATCAGTCCAGGAGGGATTCGGATACCTGTTTCTCAATTCCATGAATTGGGGAAAACCGCTCTTTGCCAGAGATCTGGATATTCTCACCAGCTTTAAAAAGAGTTTTAAGAATTTCCCCTCTCACTTCTATCATTATTTTTCCGTACCTCTAGAAAGCAATGAAAGTGAAATTCTTCAATCGGAATACTTTTTTAAGCTGAAAGCCCTGCAGAGTGAACTTGACGAAGAAAAATTAGAAGAATTACAACAGCTTTTTGCCGGGATTCTTGATTCTCCAGAAATCGATTTTTCCTACCTGACACTAGATTTACAGATCAGTGTATTGAAGAGGATCAGTGTGGATTGTGCATACCGAGAGAAATGTATAAATTTAAATAGAGCGAACATTAATATAATAAATGATTATTTTGAATTGGATATTTCTCCCAATCATAAAATTCTCGAAAAAAACTGGAGTTTTGCCTCCTATTGCATAAAAACTGATAAAATCCTCCAAAAATTCGATAAATCACCTATCTGTTTAAACCGGGAAAAGAGAAAAAAACCAATTTTTGAAACAATGCAATTCTATTTTACAACACCAGATTATTTCAGGCTCTTATATGATGAATAAGCTATGGCTTTCTATTGTATATTATTTTATCGATTCAGCTCTTTAATCATAATCTCTCTTGCTTAAATATTTGAATAAATGTTACATTTTAGGGGTAAAAAATAAACTCTATATTAGAAGAGGACTGAATAAGATGTCAGATAAAAAGAAAATGGTTACCATCGATGGTAACACAGCTGCAGCACATGTTGCTTATGCATTTAGTGAAGTAGCAGCTATCTATCCAATTACCCCATCTTCAGATATGGGACAATATTCTGAGATTTGGGCAAGTACAGGTCTTAAAAACTGTTATGGAACAACAGTAGATGTTATTGAAATGCAATCAGAAGCAGGTGCAGCAGGAGCTGTTCACGGTTCTTTAAGTGCCGGAGCTTTAACGACTACATTTACCGCATCTCAGGGACTTCTCCTGATGCTTCCTAACATGCATAAAATAGCTGGAGAAATGCTTCCTACAGTAATTCACGTATCAGCAAGATCTCTTGCAGCACAATCACTCTCCATATTTGGAGATCATTCCGATGTTATGTCTGCAAGAAATACGGGATTTGCTATGACTGCCGCTTCTTCTATACAGGAAACAATGGATATGGCTTTTGTTGCTCATTTAGCAACACTTGAAAGTCAGGTTCCTTTCCTTGCTTTTTTTGATGGTTTTAGAACTTCATCAGAAATTCAGAAAGTAGAAGAGATATCCTTTGATACTATTAAATCTCTTATAAATACTGAACATATAGAACACTTCAGAAATCGGGCCATGAGACCTGAAAAACCCTATGTAAAAGTAGCAGCTCAAAATAGAGATGTATACTTTCAGGGTAGAGAAACTGTAAATAAATATTATGATGCTATTCCTGCAATAGTTCAGAAGCATATGGACAGAGTTGCCAAAGTAACAGGTAGATCTTACAAACTTTTTGATTATGTTGGTGCAGCAGATGCAGAAAGAGTTCTTATTTCCATGGGATCAAGTTGTGATGTTATGGAAGAAACTGTTAAATACCTCAATGCAAAAGGGGAAAAAGTAGGTCTTATTAAAGTAAGACTCTACAGACCTTTCTCAGTAGAGCATTTTATTGGAGCCATTCCTAAAACGTGTAAAATTGTCGGTGTAATGGATCGTACAAAAGAACCAGGATCGATCGGTGAGCCTCTCTACCTTGATGTAGCCACAGCTCTTTCAGAAACTAATATTAAAGTTATTGGTGGACGATATGGACTTTCAAGTAAAGACTTTACTCCTTCTGATGCAAATGCTATTTTCGAACATCTTGCTGGAAAAGCATTCCACGGATTTACTGTTGGAATCAATGATGATGTAACACATAAATCAATTCCTGTTAAAACAAGAATAAGTACAGCACCTGAAGATGTAAAAGCTTGTATATTCTGGGGTCTTGGTGCTGATGGTACTGTTGGTGCCAGTAAAAATAACATTAAAATTATTGGTGAAAATACAGATCTTAATGCTCAGGCATACTTTGATTATGATTCAAAGAAATCTGGAGGAATTACAGTTTCTCACTTAAGATTCGGAAAGAGTTCAGTCAAAATGCCATATCTTATTGACCAGGCTGATTTTGTTGCCTGTCATAATGATGCTTATATCGGAAGATATGATATGCTCAAACCTCTCAAAGAGGGTGGGATATTCCTACTTAATACAAAAACCCCTGCTTCTGAGGTGTTTGAAATGTTAACAGCGGAAGAACAGCAGTTGATTATTGATCGAAAAATCAAATTCTATTGCATTGATGCATTAAAAACTGCAGAAGCTGCGGGTCTTGGTGGAAAAATAAACACTGTTATGCAAGCTGTATTCTTTAAAGTTTCTGGAATCCTTCCTGAAGATGAAGCAATAAAGTTAATTAAAAATGCGATTAAAAAGACTTTCTCTGCCAAAGGGGAAGATATTGTTCAGATGAACTGGAAAGCTGTAGATAATGCCAGTGAAGGACTTACAGAGGTTAAGGTACCTGCTACGGTAGGGAATGCCTATGTTCCTGCTCCTCTAGTTGCAGCAGATGCTAATGATTTTGCTAAAGACATTCTACTTCCTTCAATGCATTTTAATGCAGATGTAGTCCCTGTATCAAAAATGTCCTATGACGGGACACTTCCCACAGGAACGACAAAACTGGAAAAACGTGGCGTTGCTTTCCATGTTCCTAAGTGGTTATCAGAAAATTGTATTCAGTGTAACCAGTGTGTCATGGCTTGTCCTCATGCTGCGATCAGAGCAAAACAGATTAATCCTTCAGATCTTAAAAATAAACCTGAAAACTTTTATACACTTACATCAAAAACAAAAAATGAGAACGATCTTGAATACAGAATCCAGGTATACACTGAAGACTGTCAGGGTTGTCAGGTTTGTGTTAATGTTTGCCCTGCTAAAACAAAAGCTCTTGTAATGAGTAATATTGCTGAGCAGAAAGCTGAAGGTCAGGTTGAAAACTGTACATTCTTTGAAAATCTTCCTCATAATGTCGTCGAAGGTATTGATCCGAAATCAATGAAAGGAACACAGTTTATCACTCCTCTATTTGAGTTTTCGGGAGCTTGTGCTGGATGTGGAGAAACTCCTTATGTGAAACTTGTAACTCAGCTCTTCGGAGATAGAATGGTTACAGCTAATGCTACTGGATGTTCATCAATTTATGGAGGAACATTCCCAGCTATTCCTTACTGTAAAAATGATAAAGGAAGAGGTCCTTCATGGGCAAACTCTCTTTTTGAAGATAATGCAGAATATGGTTTTGGTATGAGACTGGCAATAGATAGCAATAGAGAACAACTGAAATTAAATGTTGAAAAACTACTTGCTAAAGGAACTACTCCGGAATTAACGTCAGCTTTAAATAAATCAATGGAATTATGGACTTCAAAAGAAGATGACTCTTATAACGCCCAGGATGCTGTTGCTGCAGCTATTCCAGCGGCCTTAAAAGCTGCTGGTGATGCAGATACAAAGTCTATCGTTAAGAAAATTGAAGAGTTAAAGAGCTACTTTGCAGAAAAGAGCGTCTGGATCATAGGTGGTGATGGATGGGCTTATGATATCGGCTTTGGTGGCCTGGATCATGTTATCGCTTCAGGTAAAAATGTCAATATTCTTGTCCTTGATACAGAGGTTTATTCAAATACTGGTGGACAGGCATCTAAAGCGACACCAATTGCAGCAACTGCGAAATTTGCTCATGCTGGAATGAGACTCGGTAAGAAAAATCTCGGTCTTATGGCCATGTCTTATGGGTATGTATATGTTGCATCTGTTGCAATGGGTGCAAATAGAAATCAGACACAGAAAGCATTCCTTGAAGCAGAAGCATATGATGGACCTTCTATAATCTTTGCATACTCACCATGTATTGCTCATGGTATTGATATGGGTATGTCTCAAATAGAAGAAAAAAGAGCCGTTGACTCAGGTTACTGGCCACTTTACAGATTTAATCCGGAAATGGAGAAAGGTAAGAGATTCAAATGGGAATCAAAAGAGCCGACTCTTGACTATCAGGAATTCATCAAAAGTGAAAGAAGATATACAACTCTTCTGAAAACTGCTCCAAATGATGCTGAAAGGCTATATAAAGAAGCAGAAGAAGATGCTAAGAATAGAATGGCTGTCTATAGAGATATATGTCCATTATTCTAAACATTATCTAAATGAAGCCTCCGAAGACAACTTCGGGGGTAAAGAATAAAAAGCCCGGTTTCGGCCGGGTTTTTTTCATTGTTTTCTCTTATAACTCTACAAATCGATCTATATTCCAGATTTAAGAGAACTTAAAGAATATTGAATATTGTTTAATAGCAGAAAAAGAATCTATTTGAAATCTCAATATGAGGAATCAACATTGAAAAACATATTTACTATATATATCTATATTACAATTCTGATACTACCATCTACAATATATAGTCAGAGTTCTGTTTCCAGAGAATTAAATCAGCTGATGAACTCCACTGTTTATGAAATTATTGTAAAAAAAACAACAGAAGATCCCATAACCTATGAGGAAGAACTGCCCCTCGACCTAATTCCCTTCCATATACGGACAGACGAATACATACCAATTGGAACGGCCTTTGCCGTAGGATCCAATGAGTTTCTGACCGCAGCACATGTTTTTTCACTCAGCAATCGGACTCTCAGACCGGATGTTTACATTCGGGATATTAATATGAACATATTTCCTGTCGACCAGATCTTAAAATACGACAGTCACAAAGATTTCTCTTTATTCACAGCGGAAGATATTTCTCTTGAAAACTGGCTTAAACCGGCAGAGGAGACTATTCTCAATGAACCTATACTGGCTGTTGGTAACGCTCATGGCCAGGGAATTATTATAAGAGAGGGATTATTGACTTCAAAAACTCCCGAATCTGTAAATGGAGAGTGGAAATGGCTGCGTTATTCTGCCGCCGCCTCTCCGGGTAACAGTGGAGGACCTCTGGTAAATACATCGGGTCAAGTTGTTGGCATTGTCACAGCTAAATCGGAAAATGAAAATCTGAACTATGCCCTCCCCCTTTCCGAAGTCGGGGATTTCAACAGTGGATCAGGTTTACTCCGGATTGATTTCAATTATTTTTTACCTGGTGTTAAATCTAAAGACCGTGAAATATCTGAATTGTCTTTTGATCTGCCTCTTCATATAACTGAATTAAGGGAAAAAATGTGTTCTGCAAAAGATGCAGCCTCCAAGAAAAGTCTTGGAGAACTACTGACAAATAACGATGAGGAGATATTCCCCAAAGACCACGAGGGACAGAAATATATCCTTCAATCATCTTATACAGGACAATTTCCCGTAATTGCTACAGAAAAAGATGATTCCTCCTGGAATCTAATACAACCTGAAAGCATAGAAACATCAAACCTGGACCATAGCGGTTCAATCCGCTACGGAAAGATCTGGGGTAACACTTTTTTTCAACTCCAGGATCAAAAACCGGAAGAGGTTTACCAACTGATAAATAATCCTGAAAACCTTATGAAAACCATTCTGGAGGGATACCAGCTCACACGTACAATAGCCTCTGAACAGATTAGAATAAAATCTTTGGGAGATCCTGATAATACTTCTACAATAGAAGATATATGGGGAAGAAAATGGATAAGCGCAACGTTTCCCATACCCTTTGCCGATATGACGGCTATCCTCTTTGCATTGCCGACACCAACAGGTATTGTCGGTATATTTGCTATTGTCAATTATTACTATCAGTTTCCCTATATTCAGGATTTTACACAGATGATCAATAATATGACTTTCGCCTATGAAGCTTCATTAAACGATTGGCAGACCTTTCTGGAGCATGATGATATTCTCCCCGATTTTTTGAGAAATATGTCTTTTCATTATGAAGTAGGAGAAGAATTGAACTTGTCTACAGAACGCCTCTCTCTACAATTCAATCCCAATCTTCTCGGAATTTCTCCACAGTCTTTATTGTACATCGTACCTCATTTCATCAAGGATAAAAATGAACTAATCTGGGATATCAACAGAATCTATTATTATGAAAATGAAGATAAAAGGAGTTATATATCTCTCGATCGAGTTTTTCCACCTATTAAAAATACTGATACGGAAACACTTGAAAAATGGAACAATCTTCATCAGGGAAAGTATCCCTATACTGGGAATTCAATCATATCAAAAGAAAGAACATATATGTTTAAAAATATGAATCCCCAAGGATCGGGAAACAACAGTAATGAATTGAATTTCAGTTGGGCTGTCGGACTTTGTGTCGACTCAGAATTAAAATCGGATGAAATAGAAAGGAGATTTGGTTATTTAACGAACGGATTTAATCTCAAAGCTCCTGAAGGAGAATCGGCTTCTTTTGGATTCAATGATTATTCCATAGAACCTCTTTCAGTTATTGAAGGAAGCACTATTTTTCAGGCAATTTCCAGTGATGATTTAGCTCTCCTTAAAAAATTCATTTCCTCGAAAACAGATATAAACCGTCAGAATAATGAAGGACAGACCCCTTTTATGCTGGCTGCCAGACTAGAGAAATCGGAAATGGTTAATTCTCTACTCGAAGGAGATGCCGATATAACTCCTCGAGATTTTTCTGGCAATACCGCCCTGTTGCTTTCTCTTAAGTACTTACCAGAAGAAATATCACTCTTATTAATAGAAACCGGAGAGAACCTGGAAGTAACAGATAAAGACGGGTACAGCCCCTTAATGGAAGCTTGCAGAAAAGAATATGATAACAGTGCAAGACTTCTA
>JAEINM010000136.1 GCA_016342385.1 Spirochaetaceae bacterium
TTATTGAGGCCGGAAGTCCCTCTGCGAGTGGGAATTGTAAAGACTTTCAGCAAAATTGGAGACCCTTCAGTTCTGGGAACCCTGCTGCCCTATTTTTATGATCCCCAATTGAAAGTGCAAAACGCTGTAAAATTCGCTTTTGTAGAATTCGGCGCTGATTCAATCCCCTATCTACTCAATGTCTTGTATAATCCTGTCCCTCAAACGCAATTAGCTGTACTCGGGTTGCTGGAAGCTCTTCAGCAGGACGATTCTATTTCTCCCATAATAGAACTATTTGACAGTAAGAATGAGCGGGTTCGGGAGAGAGCGGTTTATACGGTTTCGACATTTAAGGACAAAGCAGTACAGAATCTGGGGGAAGCCCTAAGGGCTGAGAGCGAAAATATTGTTATCAATTCAATTGAATTGCTGAGCAGAATAGATAGTGATGATTCCTTGACATATCTCATTCCCATGTTGATAAATGAAAACGGGCTTATTGCAGAAGCAGCTTTTAATGCCATATTGTCTTTCGGAGAAAAAGCTGGAGACCGTTTTCTGGAGATTCTTGATAAGCGGGATCAGACTCTCTATGATTCAGCTATAAAAGGCCTTGTCCTTCTGAGAGATGTCAGGCTGATTGTTGATAGCAACACCTCTCTCTATAATAGAAATAATCGGAATCGACTTTTTATTCTTCGGGCATCACGAGCTGATCTGCTGGATTATCTGAACAAAATTTCTGTCTCCGGACTTATAGTCAGAGATTTTACATTTATTAAAGACTTAAATATAGCTGCAGCACTATTAATACAGTCCGAGAGAGAGATCGGCATCTCGGGATCAAAATATACGACTTTTTATATCTCCAAAAAAGACTTTGAAAAAAAAGCGGAGGACGCACAAAAACTATCATTTTCATATATGCGTAATTATATGAATAGTAAAAACCCTGAGGATCTTGAAACAGCTAAAAAGCAGCAGGAATATAGTGATATGTTCAAAGAGGCGGCGGAAAACCTTGATGATCAGCTTAGAAACTATATTGGGACAACAGAAGAGGAGAAATCTCTGATACATTCTTTTGAATCGTCAAGAAACAGAATTCTGGAATTATATGAATCCGTATCATTAAATAGAAAGAATCTGGCAGATGATATATTAAATATATATAACTTGAGTTATAAAAATATCAGAGATGGCCAGTTGGCACTATTCTATTAAGAATTCACTCTTTATCCCATCAGTTCGTAATGCGAGTCTTTTTTTTGCAGTTATAAATAAAAAAAGAACTCAAAAATGAGTTCTTTTATTGTGTAACGGAAGAGACGGGACTCGAACCCGCGATCCCCGGCTTGACAGGCCGGTGCGATAACCAACTTCGCTACTCCTCCAAACAACGATTTGCATATTAACTATGTGGACATTTTTTGTCAATACTTTTGACAAAAAAATACCCCGGAGACGATTCGAACGTCCGACCTACCGCTTAGGAGGCGGTTGCTCTATCCCCTGAGCTACCGGGGCAAATATGCGAAGATAATCCTATCAGTAAGAAATTGGAATGTCAATTAGATTGTTTTGGACATTTCAGACTATAAAAAAAACTCTTTTCGATTTATGCTTTTTACATGAATAGATTTGATAAGGTAATAGAAGAGCTGGTTCTGGAGAGATTTCTCCGATATGTTAAAATCTGGACAACATCGGACCGGATCCTGGCCCGTGAGAAAACACCATCAACGGAAAGACAGTTCGATCTTTTAAATACCCTTGAAAAAGAGATGAGAGAGATTGGCATAAGTGATATTTTCTATAACGAAAAGGGATACCTCATCGGTCGTATCCCCGGAAATACCAAAGCAGAGACCATTGGTTTTATGGCTCATGTAGACACGGCTTCAGATGCTCCCGGTAAAGATGTGAAGCCACAGGTTCACAAAAACTATGATGGTTCTGTCATCGAGTTGAACAAGAGTCTGATGATTGATCCAGATGAAGATACAGATTTGTCTCTTTACCTTGGAAAAACAGTGATAACTACAGATGGAACAACTCTTTTAGGGGCTGATGACAAAGCAGGTGTTGCTGAGATTATGACAGCCGCATCGATAATTATGTCCAGTGATGAAATAAAGCATGGAGATATTGAACTGATTTTTACTCCCGATGAGGAAACCGGTTGTGGAATGGATAATTTCCCCAAAGAAATACTTCATGCCAGAGCCTGCTATACCATGGATGGAGGTCGAGAAGGTGAGCTGGAGGACGAGTGCTATTATGCCTATGGAGCAGACCTCTTGTTTGAAGGTATCGTCATTCATCCCGGTTCCGCCAGGGGAAAACTTGTCAATGCAGTCACCATGGCTTCGTCTTATGTCTCCATGCTGCCAAGAAATGAAAGTCCTGAGGCAACAGATGGCCGGTATGGGAACTTTTGGGCTCAGAATATCTCCGGGACTCTCGAAAGAGCTTCGGTTCATATTCTACTGCGCTCTTTCGATGCAGATGATATACAGAGAAGAGTCAAGGCTCTCCATAGTTTTGCCGCAGCTGTAGAAGCCGCATTCCCCGGAGGAAAAGTTTACGTAGAGGTAAAGAAGCAGTATGTGAATATGAAGGAGAAGCTCGATCAGAATCCCCGGGTTATGGCCAATGTGGAGAAAGCTTTTGAAAGAGCCGCAGTAGAACCTCATAAAGTCATTATACGGGGAGGTACGGATGGATCCCGACTGACTGAAATGGGGATACCTACACCGAATATTTTTACGGGAGGTCATAACTTTCACAGCAGAAAAGAGTGGATTGCTGTTCCCGCTATGGTAAAAGCGACTAAGGTCATTTTAAATTTAGTCGAGATTTGGACAGAATAGAGATTTAAACCTCTATTTTAGCAATTTAGGAATGGTTTTCTTATCAATAATTGTGGTTAGTTTCTTTTTTGTGTTACAATTAGGTTAGAGCGCTTATGAAAAAAATAATATTTATGTCTCTTTTCATTATCATAATTCTCTATTCCTGTAATAATGTATCAGATTTTCTATTTGAAACTGATCAGGCAGTAGAAATCCGCTCAATTGAAAATGGTTCTCTCTATAAAGGTGGCGAATCCTTCCCTGTGACAATTATTTTTGACAGAACAGTTGTCCCCGAATCTCTTTCAATCTCTATTTTTGATGGATCGGGTAAAAGTTGGGGTGAGACTCGTATTGCTATTCCCGAAGCCATAGAGGAATATACAACATCACTTATTATTCCCGAAGAATTGCCCCGGGGTAAATATATATTTCATATAACACTTTTCGAAAATGAAAAGGAAATCTCTTTCAAAGAGTTAATTCTGTTTAAAACTGATAGTGATTATATTATTGATCAATTAATCTCCCTCCCTCATGAGACTGAAGCGGGAAAAGATGTTTTTATCAAGGCAGATATTGACTATCCGGAAAATACAGATCCTTTTTTCCGATGGAGTCTGAAAGGTTCTGTTTTGGAAGAGGGATTTTTATCGGAAGGGATGAATACATTTCACTGGATGGCAGAGGAAGACAATGGTTTATATTTGATCCGGTTGGATATTTTTCCGGAATTCTGTACGGATACCATGGAGTCTTCTGTTTTTGCCACTACAGAAATTGTTGTATCAGATAACCCTTTAAAAGAAAAAAATCCTCTTTACCCCGAAGAAGAATATTCCCTTCTGTTCCATTTTGCGGGAGACATTTATCCCAACCAAAAATCTCAGTTCACTATAGTAGAATCTGGTCTCTTGGAATCACTCACATTCAATAATAATCTGGTCTATCCTTTTTCCGGTGAAAATGGAATTGCAGTCAGTGGTTCTCTTTTACCTCATTCTGCAGAACAGGTGACTCCCTTCTCGATAAATGGAAGAATCGGTCTTCCTGAAGGTTTTGCCGGAGGAAATCTTCTTCATTTGTCCGATGAAGCTCAGGATCTCTTTTCTCTGTCCATCGGGAATGAAGGGAATATGATATTCACTGTAAATGGTCAATCCAGTGAAAGCCTTTTTCATATTACAGAAATGATTGATTTTTCTCTGCAGGTTATTCCTCATTCAGATTCCATGGAAATTAAATGGTTTTATAATGGGAATAATGGCGGTTCTACCTTTTTGGAAGCAAATTTTCCTTCTATTTCATCCCTGCAAAAGGCTGTTATAGGAGGTGATTCTGACAGATTGAGTGCCGATTTGTATCTAGATGAATTAGGAATTTATGTAAATAATATGGACCGGTCTTCTGTGGACCAAAATCAGTTTAAGAGGATAAAAAGCTATATTTTTAGGGAGAACCTAATTGAAGCTGAAGGATTTGACAGTATCGACGGTTCCTTGACTATTAATCCTGGAGAAAAGATACTTCTCAATTCTTTTTTTCAATCCATAAAAGATACAGAGTTGGTTTTGTCATTTCCCATAACTGAGAAAGAAGAGTTTCTTAATGTCATACTGGAAAATGAAGAGGGTGTAGAACTTTTCAGAGCACCTCTGTCCTCCGCAGTAATAAGCGTTGATAACCGAACAGGCTTATCTAGTAAAAAACTGAAAATCTCTCTTTTTCCCGATGAAGAAAATAAACAAGTCGAAATAATTGGTAATCCCTTATTAAATAGGGCAGTAAAAGATTATGAGCCGGGAGAAATGATCTCTTTATTTTTAGAGACAGATGTCGAAAATAGTAGTGCAATACTTTTAGATTTTTACATTATTTATACAAATCCCGATTCCTTTACCCTGGAAAAGATAGTAGCAGCAGAGGATAAAGAGGATCTTTTATAAATTCCCAAAAATCTATCGTATAAAAAAAGTTTTAAATGAACTATTTTGCTCGTAGAATTTTTTAAAAAGGAGGTTAACTGAAAATGAAATATAGTAAACTGTTTCTTATCTTTTTCTTAGGCATTTTCATAATCGGTTGTACCTCAACACCGGGGCAGGGAGATGTTATTCCCGACTGGTTTACCAATCCCCCTTCTGATACAAAAAAGGTTCAATATTTTGCCGTATCATCCAAGGCCTCAATTCTCAAAGACATTGAAGAGTCCGGCGGTATTGCTCTCTATAACCAACTGGTAACGTCACTTGGCCTAAGTGAGAGTGAATCTCAGAAAGATGATTTATCAGATTTTAGAGACTCTATCATCAATCTTGTTAAAGGCAGTACACTTCCCGGTTTTACATTGATAGAGAAACAGATAAATCCACTAGGAAGTGAAAGAGTTATTTATCTACTGGTTGAATTGCAGATTGACCAGCTGAAAAAGATTGAAGATGAACTGGAAGAGATATTGAGAGCCGGTTCTTCTGCCTCCGCCTACTCAGATGAAGCCCGTGAATACATTCAAAAAGGCGACATTTATAGGGGCGCAATAAGTTATATTAAAGCTGCTTTAGAAGCTGCGGAATCATCAAATAAATTTCTTGCAGAAAAAAACCTCTCTTCGGCCATTGAACAGGTCAAAAAAATTACGATCACTAAACTGAATTCTCCCCGGGCTTTAGCTGTTGGGCAGAATGGAGTTTTTTCGGCTTCTATTAGTTCTATTGATCCCGTTGATATGGCTTTCTGGAATGATATATCAGTAAAAGTGTCATTTCGAGACAGAAAAAAAGGTTCAGTAATAGGAGATCGCTTTGCTTCTCTTAGATCTGATAATCAGGGGATTGTTACTTTTGTGCACCCCTCTCCCGGTTTTACAGGTCCCGGCCGTGTTGTACTTGCTCTGGATTTTCTAAAAGATGTCGGCTCTCTGGAGATTCTGAAAACAGATAATAGCGGGAAACTTGAAGAACTAATTGCCTATCTCGAATCAGTTAGAGTCTCTTTTGACTTTGATATTATCTCTTCAGCCCCCTATGTTCCAACAGGTATCTTCGTACTTGATTCTGATTTCCTGCGAAAACCGCTGGAAACCAACAGTACTGCACAGGGATTGAAAAATGGTCTCTCTAATGCGGGATTTACAGTAGATTTACTTGATATTGATTCCAATAGTCTATTTGTTCTATCAGAGAAAGAATTTTTACGAGATATACCCTATATGGTGGATTCTGATATTAAACGGGTTGTTTATGGAATTGCACAGATTACTGAGTTTGATGATTCGGCCACAGGATTCACCGTTGTCACAGAAGCGGAAATAAAAGTTGTTGATCTGGATACTGGTGAAATACTACTTGAAGAGATATTGAGCAAAAGAGTTCAGGGCGGAGAATCGCAATCGACTATCAATACCTCTTTTAAAGAGCTTGGTAAAAGCCTTTCATCTCTTTTAATAGACAAACTTCCCTGAGGCAAAAAAATCTGCCCTGTTCGAACAAATCCCGCTGATACCCCATCTCTGAAGCTTCCTGAATGTCTTCTCATCATCAACAGTCCATGTCATCAGGTTGTATTTGCTCTTTAACCGGTCAAATAATTTTTTATCGAGAATTTTACAGTCCGGTTTTAATCCTTGAGTTTTTACCAGATATCTGCCCTCTCCTTTTCTGAAATAGGGAGGAACCTCTTTCGAATTTGAATAGATCAGAGAAAGGGGAATTGTCGGGGAAAGTTTTCTGAATCTCCTTAGGAGAACCGGATTGAAGGATGAGATAAGAACTCGATTTTCCAGGTGAAAGTCTTTTATCATCTGGAGCACTTTTCTTTCAAGACCTCTATTTTTAATATAATCCGCTTTTAACTCAATATCGTAATAGACTTTATCTCCAAGGAGCTGCAAGACCTCTTCGAATAAAGGAATTTTTTCATTTTTAAACTCTTCTGAAAAAAAAGATCCGTTATCCAGGGAACGAATCTGAGTCAGGTCATGATCGACAATGTAGCCGTCGAAGCCGGTCGTTCTTTTCATATTGTTATCATGATAGACAACCAGCTCTCCGCTTCGGCAGATCTGGACATCCAGCTCCACACCGGGGACACGGAATTCCAGAATCTTTTTAAATGATGAGAGATTATTCTCCGGTGCTAGTTTTGGACAGCCTCTGTGTCCAAATAAGAGAGGAGATTTTTCACCTCTGAAAATAGGGGATTCTGCCATATTATTGAGTGTAGCTCAATTCCCTGCAATTGAAAACTATTTTGAATAGGAGTATTCTGGTTCTCAATGAAAGATGTTAAATATGATCCTGAAGATCTTATTGCCGCATTGGCTACACCCTGGGCGGAGAGTGCTCTGGCTGTTATAAGGACATCGGGACCGGAATGTATAAAAAATATTTCCCGTATTTTTTCCCCATCAGATAAACTGGAAAAAGCAGAGGGAAATACCATTGTTTATGGGTATCTCGTTGATGATAAAACGAAACTGGATCAAGTCATGGCAGCTGTTTACAGAGCCCCCAAAAGTTATACCGGACAGGAGAGCGTTGAACTTTTTGTTCATGGGAGCTTACCGGGCATAAAAAAAATACTAGAAAGGCTATTCCAGTCTGGATTCCGCGAGGCTTCTCCGGGAGAGTTTACTTTCCGTGCTTTTCTTAATCAGAAAATGGATCTGACGAGAGCAGAAGCTGTTCAGGAGATTATCAGTGCCAAGTCAAAACAGGCTCAATCTCTAGCATTGAATCGTTTATCCGGCTCTATTGAGGGTACAATTAATTCAATAAAGAGTGAAATGACGGATCTTCTGGCCTCTGTAGAGATACAGCTGGACTATCCTGAAGATGAGGTGGATATGCCCGATGTAACAACTTCAGAAACAAAACCTATTGAAGAGAAGATGAACAGGTTACTTTCGACATACAAAGCCGGGAAAATTTACCAGGAGGGGGTTAGGATTGTTCTGGCTGGTCAAACCAATGCAGGAAAATCCTCACTGTTCAATCTTTTTCTGAAAGAGGACCGGTCGATTGTCTCTGATATTCATGGAACAACTAGAGATTATATAGAGTCGTGGATCTCCATAGGAGGAATACCCGTCCGTCTTTTTGACACGGCGGGACTACGTGAGGCTGATCATCCGATTGAGGCTGAAGGTATTCGTCGAAGTAATGAGATCATAGACAGTGCTCATGTTATCCTCTATCTGGCTGATGGTCAGGAGGGCTTAACGGAAGACCTGAAGAAATTTATGAATGTCTATGACGACGATAAACGCTGTATCTATCTCTGGAATAAAATTGATAAAACGTCTATAACTCCTCCTGAGACATTTATTCCAATCAGTGCCCTTACGGGAGAGGGATTTTCCCACCTGGAAGAGAAAATTAAAGAAATTGTATTCAGAGATCAGTACATACCAGGAAATGAGCCTGTAATAGATTCTATGAGGCAAAAGAATCTACTCGAATCTGCATTGGATTCCATTAATAAATATAATAGCGCTCTTCTCCAGGGTATGCCCATGGATATGGCTGCCGTTGATCTGACTGATGCTTTGAATGCTCTCGGGGAAATTACCGGTGAAGTGACATCGGCAGATGTTCTCGAGCGGATGTTTTCGAATTTTTGTGTAGGTAAATAATATGGATTATGATGCAATAGTTGTCGGTGGAGGTCATGCGGGAATTGAAGCCTCTCTGGCCCTTTCCAGGTTGGGCTTTTCCACTGTGCTGATAACACAGAACCTTGACAGTATAGGTAAGCTCTCCTGTAATCCTGCTATCGGCGGGCTGGCTAAAGGCAATATTGTCAGAGAAGTGGATGCTCTGGGTGGTGAAATGGGGAAACTTATTGATGCCTCGATGATTCAGTTCAGGATATTGAATAAAAGTAGGGGTCCCGCCGTACAGGCTCCACGTGCACAGGCGGATAGGTTTTATTATCAGCAGCTGGCCAAAGAAACAGTTGAAAGGGAGAGGAATCTTCATGTCTATCAGGATACTGTTGTCGATCTGATTCTCGACAGTAAAGAGAACCTCTGTCGGGGAGTCCTTACTGAACGGGGAAGAAGTATAACATCGAGGGTTGTTGTTTTAACTACCGGTACTTTTATGGAAGCCAGAATTTTTATTGGTGAATATCGGCAATCTTCGGGCAGGCTGGGTGAACCGGCGGCCATAGGTTTGGGAATGGCCTTGAGGGGTCATGGCTACAGACTGGGACGCCTCAAGACGGGGACTCCTGCAAGGATCAACAAAAATTCTATAGATTTCAGTAAAATGGAAGAGCAGAGTGGAGATAGTCCAATGCTGCCCTTTTCATTTTCCAATAAAATTATCAATAGACCCAACCACAGCTGTTTTATTACATATACCAACGAGGAAACCCATAAAATTATTACAGAGAATATGGATAAATCTCCTCTCTATTCCGGAG
>JAEINM010000137.1 GCA_016342385.1 Spirochaetaceae bacterium
AGAGATAATTTCCATAGACCTGTCCAGGAGGACAAGCGATAAATATTCCTTCCTTGAAGTTTTTCTGTCTGCCGGAGAGAAGGTTTACTTCTTTTATACAGGGAGAAACAATATTGACAACGAGGTCCTGCAGCCATCGCCTCTGATTACGGAACTGGGTGAATACCTCGATGCCAATTTTAAATGTGAAGATGGCTCTTCCTATTATAAAAGCATTGTGGAAAATGAAAAGCTGCAGTCTTTTGATAAGGAGTACTTCAGTATTGACTCAAAGCTATTTTCCTATAATGAACGGGATTTCAGATTGGCGGAATCCTATTATATAAATGAAAAGCTCAGCAGCAGAAAGATCGATTTTGAGCCTCTTTCTATTGAAGTGGAAGATTCGGTATTGGAAATAACTGTCCGGGATCTATTGCAATTTCTTAAAAATCCCGTGAAGTTTTTTTTCAACCACAGCTGTCGAATATATATGGATGAATTGGAGCTGAGGGAAGAAGATTCTAATGAGAATATAGAACTCGACAGATTCGAAAAATATTCCTTTTTCGAGGATCTTGTTCTCTCCAGTCATATTGATAGTGAAACAATCCAGTCTATTGATGAAAAAGTCGAAGAGTTCTGTCTGCTTCAGAGCAGACGGGGGGAGATGATAGATAGTGAACTATCCATTCCCGATGCAGACAGATTAAGTGATGTGGCCCGACAGATTGTAGATAATATAAAGAGTCATACTCTCTTGTCATCAAGGCCTCAGCCCGTAAGCTTTACCTTTGGAGATGCTCAGGATTTGAAAAAAAGTATTCTCAAATCACCGAAGATAAAACTGCCCGGCTCTGTTGAAGTAAAAATTGTCGGCTCTCTGCCGCCCCTCTATTTCTATCCCGACAGGACAGTCTCCTATATTGATTATACGGGAAGCTCTAAACCTTCTTCCCGCAACTGGATACTTCCCTTTCTTATGAGCAGACTCCTCCCCTCTGAAATTGTGGGAGAAAAAGGGATACAGGCTTTACTCGTTTCTCCAAAAGATGTGCACTCTGTTCAGTTCCCTGTGGGAGAGGAAACAGGCTTATCAAACATGATTGGTTCATATGTGGGTAATCTGGAAAAACCCCTTCCTCTCTATCCTGAAATAGCCGAGCTTCTGAATGATAAAAAGAATCCCGGGAAAGAATGGAAAAGCGAAGATTTTACAGCACTTTTTTATAATAAATGGATGGAGAAAGGGGAGAGTGAAAACTTCGGGTATTCCGAGTTCAAAGAGTGTTCCTACAGGGCCAAAGTCTATAAAGGACTACCCGATTTTAATAGAGATCAAATGAAAGACCTTTTTGAGAGTGTCTATAGGGAGATTTTTATGGCTTTGAATGAAGGGGGGGGAAGTGAATAGTTTTTCCTTTAATGACAATTTAGATCTCCTCAAAAACACTCAGCTCGAAGCTTCTGCCGGAACGGGAAAAACCTACAGCATTGAAAGAATCGTTACACTTCTCATAGCCCGCTCTTCCCTGAATATCTCCCGTATTCTTATAGTTACATTTACCAAGAAAGCAGCTAGAGAACTCAGGGAAAGAATCAGGGAAATTCTCTCTTTAACAATTCATTCGGGGATTCTGGATCTGGGTGAAACGAAGCTTCAGCTCAGCAATGAGGAACGGGAGAACCTTCGTATTTCCTATCTGGAGTTTGAAAAAGCCTCTATCTTCACCATTCATAGTTTCTGCCTGAATATGCTCAAGGCCTACCCCTTCGAATCCATGAGTCAGTTTGCCATGGAGATGGAGAGTGAAAGTGATTTGACAGAGGAGGCTGTCTGGGATTATTTGAGAGAAATGGGCCAGTCCATGAGTCGTGGACAGCTTCTGAAATATAAAGCTTTTCTCGAAGGGCGGACTTTTAACGATGCCCTGATTCATCTGACCAATGCTGTCAATAAGGAGCTGCTTGAACCGGATGTACAATTAATCCCCGATCAGGATCTGATGGATGAAGTCCTGGATTCCATAATGGACTTCAACAATAAAAAAGGAGAGCTATACGGGAAATGGCTTTCTCTTCATCATCATCTGCCTCAAGAAGATGATCTTAATAACCTGGGGTTTGCCCGGATAAAGGACAAGATTAAAAAAATCAGAATCATAGGCTCTCTAAAACCTGATGGCGATTTTGTCTCGATCAACAAAGTTCTCTGTGGAGAAAAAATAATAGAGACTCTTGTTAAATTTCTACCGGAAAACCTGGAAAAAAACCTGAAGAAAGCGGCAGATCCTCACTCCGTTCAGAATGACCCCTTTGTGCAGTCTGTAGAGGATTTTATTAACATTTATTTGTACGATTCTAATAAACCGGCCAGCAATCTTTACAGCCGGACACTAAAGGCGGCTTTTCTCTTTGAGGCCTATGGAAAGATCCGGGAGAACCTGAGCCGGAAAAAAGACATTACCGGCAAGCTGGATTTTAATGATCTTATCGGGAAACTTCACAGAGCATTATGCGGGAATGACCGTTTCCGACAGCCTCAGCTGATAAAAGAGATTCAGAAACGGTACAGGACTGTTCTTGTCGATGAATTTCAGGACACCGATAGCCGGCAATGGGAAATATTCAATACTCTTTTCGGTCAGGATGACAGGCATAACTATTTTCTAGTTGGTGATCCCAAACAGTCTATTTACGGGTTCAGGGGTGCGGACCTTGAGATTTACTACAAAGCCTGTAGAGGAAAATCCGTTCAATACAGATATACTCTTGATAGAAACTACCGGTCTGTTTCGAGTCTGGTGGAATCGGTTAATATTCTCTTTTCCCTCGTGTTTAGAAAGGATATGCATTGCGGGGCCACGGCAGTAACCCCTTTTCAACCAGTTCTGCCGGGAAAAAACGATGAATTGAGGCTGGGGGATAAGCGTCCGTCTCTTGAGTTTATCCGCGTAGAATCTCTTTTTGATCCCCAGAAGGAGATCAGCAAAGTCAAACAGTCAAAAGAACAGTATTTCAGGCTGGCGGCCTATAAGATTTATGATCTTCTTCAGAGTCAAGTCCAGCTTAAAAATCAGCCCCTGCAACCCGGAGATATCGCCATTTTGACCGAAAGCAATAAGGACTGCCAGAATATTCAGAATATGCTGACGGCTTATTCCATACCTTCAGTTATTACGGCCAGAGAGAAAATTTTTGAGACAGAGGAAGCCGGAGAATTCCTCATTTTTCTCCAGGCTCTGGTGAGAATGGATAATTCTTCTATAAAATTACTTCTTCTCACATTCTTTTTTGAATTTTCCCCTTCAGAAATAGAGGAGCTGGAATTAAATGGATCTCTCGATCTGTTTTCCGGGCATATATACCGCTGGAGAGAAGCTGTAGACAAAGGGCTGATTATTGAAGTCTGTAGTGAATTATTCAATTTTTCCGGCTTTGACAGAGATGTCCTACCCTTTGAACAGCGTCTTTTAACTAGAAAAAACGGAGAGCGGTCTTATACAAATGTCAGACAGGTTCTGGAATATCTTCACCGGGAACAACATTCTTCCAGGTTGGATGCCGAGGAACTCTACTCTCATTTTCTCGGTAGAATATCACGGCCCTCCGGAGGTGAAGAAGATCTTCTCCGCCTCGATAAAGATTCAGCAGCTGTGCAGATTATGACAATGCACGCCAGTAAGGGGCTTGAATTCCCCGTTGTTTTTTTTGCCGGAGCTATGAAAACTGATGTAAAAAGTTCTTTTAACGAAATGTACAATTACGTAGAGAAGGGAGACCGCTATTACGATTTTCTTAAAATGGAAAAAAACAGAATAGGTCAGTCTATGGATCTGTGGGAAGAGAGAAAACGCCTTTATTATGTCGCTCTGACAAGAGCTTCATCCAAACTCTACCTGCCTTATATTCAGAACTGTGACTACTCATATTTGAGCTCTTTCTATAGCGCTTTCTCCATTGAGGACATAAACAGCTTTATGACTGATAATCCCGATGTTCTCTCTTATTCTCTGCCACTCCATAGCGGAATTACAGCTAAAAGCGGCAAGTCCGGAGATCTGAAGAAGAAAATCCTTTCTATCATCGATGATTCTGTAAAAAAACTGACAGAAGATCACAAAGATTTTTTGTATATTAATTATGATCTGGAAAATGAGTATCTGAAACTCGGCAATAGGGGAGACCTGTCCTTTGGGGAAAATCGGACAAAGATAGAGCTCATACCCCATTTGCTCAAAGATCCCAATGGTTGTTCTCTGCGCTTTCGAAGGATCTCCAGTTATTCATCAATTATTAGGGATAAAGCTGTCACCTCGCATGATACTGCTTTTTCTAATGATGCCGATAGAGATGATATTCAGGAAATTGCCGCTGAGCCACAATCGGAGGAAGTGCTTACAAGAGGAGCTGTTTTCGGTGAACTCGTTCATCTTCTTCTTGAACAGCTTGATTATTCAAAAGTGAAAAGTGATTCTCTGGAAGAATTTCTATTTGATGAGGATGTGGAGCTTCTCTTTAAGTCCCTGGCGGTTCGTTTTTTCAATAATAAGTGGTATATACGATTCTCTGTTCAGTTGAAACGGCTCATTTATAACACTCTGATAAATGAGGTTTTCCCCGGATTTTCACTTTGTCGGCTCTCTGATAGAGATAAACTGCATGAAATGGAATTCCATATGATTGTAAAGGACTGTAATAATCTTAAACTGGATAGTTTTAAGGGTAAAGTTGAAGAGGGGTTTCTCAAAGGATATATGGATCTGCTTTTCAGGGCTGAAGGGAGAGTCTATATTGCCGACTGGAAAACGACCTCATCTCCCGAAGGAGATCATTTTGAGGCTTTTCACCAGGAAAGGCTCAATGAATTAATGGAATCCCATCATTACAGTCTTCAGTCAATGATTTATATGGTGGCCCTCTGCAAATATCTGATGGTTTCTGAAGGGGACAGTTTTGACTATGACCGTCATTTCGGCGGATGTTATTATCTTTTTGTCCGGGGAATGAGCGGACGGGAGGGAGATAGATTCGGTGTACACTTTTACAGACCGGAAAAAGAAAAACTTATGCAGTTTGCCCATCAGTTTACCAGCCTGGAGTTAAAATTATGAACAGACCTTTTGGCCCCGCTCTTATGAGCTGCATTAAACAAAATGAAAAGTATCACTTTGAAGGACTCAGTAGAGACCATTCAGAAACTAACCACCATCATATATTAGAGTTTCAGGCTCTTGCCCGGGATGTGTCTATTCCCTGGCATCAGATTTATTATGCCGTCTATATAACCGAGAAGCTGGGTAAGGGGAATATTCCTCTTCTCAGGTGGTTTATTATACATATTCTCTATCAGTCCGGCTCGGGGCATCTCCGGTCGGATCTTTCCGATTTCCAGGTTGCTCTTGAGAAGTGGTTATTTTTGGAGAGAGAATATTTTCCCGGCAGCGATAGGGAATTTGAAGAGAACAGCAGTAAGATCTGTGAAATAAAAAAACATCTGCTCGAGGAATTTTTAGAGGTTGTTACCGCAAATACTAGTCTTTTCGGAAGAGAAGATTCCCTTACCCCTTTTATTTATTTTCCGAAGCGGGCCATCATCTATATGAGGAAATATTTCAAAATGGAGAAACACTTATTAAAGAGTTTCAATATTCTTTCCCCAATAAATAAAGATTATGAAAATCCGGAATTGCCTGAGAAAATAGAGGACATAATTGGCGAACTTAATAAATCCCGGAGCTTTTCTCTCTCTGATAAAACTGCTGAGACGACAAAGAAGCTACTGCTAAACAGACTGGTCATTTTGAGCGGAGGTCCGGGAACAGGAAAAACAACAACAGTTACAGCTCTGTTAAGAATCCTGAAAATTCTGGAAGAGAGGTATGGTCTTTCCTCCTTGAAGAGAATAAAGCTGGCAGCTCCCACGGGAAGAGCGGCCAACAGAATGATAGAGAGCATCCGATCGGAGATGAAAGAACATCCTCTTAAAGGTATAGATGATCTGCTTCCGGAAAAAGCCCATACCCTCCATAAATTGCTCGGTATTAATCCTGTTCGAAAAGATGTGCTCTATAACAGAGACCGGCCGATTCCCGCAGAACTGGTCATTCTGGATGAAGCCTCTATGGTTGATGCAAGAATGATGTCGCTTCTTCTTGATGCGCTGTCTCCCGAAGCCACTTTGCTTCTTGTGGGAGACAAAGATCAGCTTCCTTCAGTTGATGCGGGAGCCGTGTTCGGTGATATCGTAACAGGTGCTGAATCAGAGAATCACAAACTGGCGGGATCGATTGTATTTCTGAAGAAATCCTGGAGATCAACAACAGCGATACTGAACATTGCCAGTGCAGTTATTCAGGGGGCGGGAATCGAAGCATTAAAACTACTGAAAGGGGATAGTCAAAAGGTCGTCTATGACCAGCTGCCCCGGCCGGAAAAACTGATAAAAGCCATCATAGAGAAGTATGGCATAGAGAATATAGCCGGAGAGGGGCGCCGTTTTTTTTCACTGAAAGATCCCGATTCTATGGACAAAGAGAAAATAGAAAAGATATTTAGTGTTTATGAAAAATTTGCACTATTAATCCCCACCAGAAGAGGTGAGTATGGAGTTGAAAGAATCAATCACAGAATTAATCAGATTGTATCCGGTAGAGAGCAGGTTCTGTATCACGGCCAGCCCATTATGATCGGTATTAATGATTATAATCTCTCCCTCTTCAATGGGGACCGGGGAGTCATTCTCAATTTCGGAGGCGAATATTATGCTGTTTTTAGAGAGGGACCTGAAAAGTTCCGTTTTATTCCGGCAGGGAAATTGAATTCTTTTGAGACGGCCTATGCCCAGACAATTCATAAGAGTCAGGGGTCGGAATTTCGAGAAGTCATGGTTCTTATTCCCGAAGGTTCAGAGAGACTTCTGACTAGAGAAATCATCTATACGGGAATTACCCGTGCCAAAGAAAAACTGACACTGTTGAGCACTGATCAGGTATTTCTCAATGCGGTATCACGGGAAGTGATTCGCCATTCGGGAATCAGAGAATTTATGAGAGGTGAATATGATCTCTAATTGTTTTGAGGATCTCACTCCCCATTTACTAATTGACGGCGTGGAAGAATATACGTGTTTGCGTTTTAACGGGCACACTAATCCCATGGCCAGTTACATCAACAGGGTCTATGAGATTGAAACGGAAGACCAGGTAAAAATGATTGTTAAGTATTACCGTCCCGGCCGCTGGACTCTCGATGCCATTTACGATGAACACGACTTTATTCTCGATTGTCTGGAAGATGAAATCCCTGTTGTCGCTCCTATAGAACTGAACAACGGATCCACTCTGGGATTGTGGGACAAGTATGCTTTTGCTCTTTTTCCCAAGAAGTCGGGACCCATGCTGGAGATTAACAGCAATGAGGAGTGGATCAGGGCCGGAGAGCTTATTGGCCGTATTCACAGCACGGGAGCCAAATTTGATTCTGAACATCGGATTATTCTCGATCCCCATCACTCTACGGAAATATTTCTTCAAAATCTCCTATCCGGCGGTCTGATCAATGAGGGCAACAAACAGGATTTTGAAGAAGTCTGCCGGAAAATTCTGAAACACATTACACCTCTTTTTCAGGATTTTGAGAAGATTCGTATTCATGGAGACTGTCATCGGGGAAATATAATTCACAGGCCGGGAGAGGGGCTGATGATTATTGACTTTGATGATATGGCTACCTCAGTACCCGTTCAGGATTTATGGATGCTGCTTCCCGATAGACTCGATAAGTCGAGAAGGGAAATGAATCTGATGCTGGAAGGCTATGAAAAATTCAGGGATTTTGATCACAGTTCATTAAAACTTATTGAACCTCTCAGGGCTATGCGGCATATTTATTTTCTTGAATGGAGCGGACAACAGAGCCAGGATCATCATTTTCGACGGATATATCCCGAATGGGGTTCTGATATGTTCTGGCGCAGTGAAATTAATGATCTGAACGTCCAGTACCAGGAAATCCTGGATTCTATTTAATGCCCAGGAGGGGTCCTTTCGCGGGTATACATTAATAATTTGTATATCTAATATAAGAGACGTACGGCCATTCGCCCCTACTGTACAAAAATGGCTAAAAAATTGTATAGTTTAAAAAATTTTTGGAGATAATAATGGCAAAATGTGCCTGCGGAAGCGGAAATGATTATAAGAAATGTTGTGCTCTCTATATAAAGGACGGAGTAAAAGCTCCCACAGCCGAGGCTCTTATGCGGGCTCGGTACACGGCTTATGTCGAAAAACAAGTTGATTTTATTATTGACTCTCACGATCCGGAAACGAGAAAGGATGTATCGAGAGAATCGGTTGAAGAGTGGGCCAATGATTCCAAATGGTTTGGTCTTGAAATCCTGAAAACAGCCCGTGGCGGGGAAGAGGATAAAACTGGAGTGGTGGAATTTATTGCCGAGTATAAGCAGAATGGAACAAAATTCAAACATCATGAACACAGCGATTTTGTCAAGAAAAAGGGAAAGTGGTATTTTCATGATTCCAGAATGATTAACGAACCGGTTGTGAATGCCAATAAAGTGGGACGCAATGATCCCTGCCCCTGTGGATCGGGCAAAAAATATAAAAAATGCTGCGGATAGTCCCTTCGATACAATTTGATTAGACAAATTCCTCAGGAACCGAATGGACCGAAGTAAAACTGCAGCATACCGTTTGCTGAGTGCGACGAAGGAGTGTATCGAAGCACAGGGAAAATGTATTGTAATACACTTACTTTATGAAAATCATGGATAAGTAATTTCTTCATTGACAGGGGATCGTACATTTCCTATTGTGTAGAACATGGATGATACAAATAACAGGAAACAAACCCCCATAGAAGAATTGCGTCAGAAGGTGATAAAAAAGCTGGAAGCAAATTATGCTCATGGATTTATGAATCTGGAAGAGTTTGAAAAACAGCTGGAAATGGTAGTTCACACCACTCTTCTGGAGGATTTATCCAGGATATCCGCTAATCTTGAAACAATTTCCTCTGACAGAGAAGCTCCTCGCAGCAATTCTGTCAATACAGGAGATATAGAACCAGATGGGACTATCTTCTGCTTTATGGGCGGAGTTAAACGTAAGGGAAAATGGAGTCCTGCGAGAAATAATAAAGTTTTTTCCTTAATGGGAGGAATCGATCTGGATTTTTCAGAAGCTCTTCTTCCCCCGGGAGAAACCGTTTTTGATTTTTTCTGTATGATGAGCGGGA
>JAEINM010000138.1 GCA_016342385.1 Spirochaetaceae bacterium
ATATGTGTAAAGCAGCAGAACATACCATGGAGATAGGTTCCATTGTTGTTCTTTCCAAAGAGGGGGGAAGATCGGGGAAATGGGTGAATGAAAATGTCCTATAGAGCAGCGGTGATCACTGTCAGTGATAAGGGATTTGCCGGAGAGAGAGAGGATAAAAGCGGGCCTTTGCTTAAATCCTGCCTCGAAGACCTGGGCTTTATGACAGGAGATATTGTTCTTCTTCCCGATGAGCGGAGAGAGATCAGCTCTAAGCTGAAAAAGATTTGTGACTCGGGTACAGCCGATCTTATTATCACAACCGGAGGCACAGGAGCTGCTCCCCGTGATATTACACCGGAAGCAACCAGTGATATTATCGATCGTCCCATGGCCGGACTGGCTGAAATGCTGCGATTCGAAGGTATGAAAAAAACAAAGAGAGCTGTTCTTTCCCGGGGTGTTTCTGGTATTTGTAGGGAAACTCTGATAATCAATCTGCCCGGAAGCCCCAAAGCCGTGGCTGAGGGGATGGAAATCCTCTCTCCTGTACTGATCCATGCCATAAATATGCTGAAAAGTGTCAATCTGGAACATAAATAATTATATTTGTCTATTATATTTGAAAATTTGCGATATAATTAAAACAGAAAGCTTTTTCATTTACTTTCCTCGTATTAAATTTTTGCCGGTTTTATATTATTAAAAACCGGCATTTTTTATTTTTCTGTATAATTTGTAGTATAATTATTCAAAATAAGAGATGAGGAAACAATGTTGGATGATGTAGAGGTATATTTGAATACCCAGGGTATTGAGTATACAAAAGCAGGTCTTTTTGAAAAGGCGCTTGAATCTTTTACAGAGGCAATTTCCATCAGTCCCGAAAATCCGGTATTTCACTTTAATAAAGCGCTGGTCTTCGAGAAGATGGGTAAGTTTGAGGAAGCCATAGAGAATCTGAATGTCTCGATTCGCATTAGTCCCGAGAATGATGAATACTGGAATGAAATAGGCCTTATCAGGTATAAGATGGGAGAGCGGACCCGTGCGGAAGACTGCCTTAAAAAGGCCCTGTCAATCAATCAGTCCAGCTCGGCCGCCTGGAACAATCTCGGTGTATTGAATTTTACCGCAGGGAAAATGAAAGAAGCCTGTAACTGTTTTCAGGCCTCTGTAAAATATGACAGTAAAAATGCCGATGCCTGGTATAATCTCTCCGATACCTGGTTGGAGCTGGGAGATCGCAGGAAGAGTTATGATGCAAGAAAAAACTATAGAGAACTGCAGAGCTGAAGAGCTGATAATTTCCATATATAAAAATAAACTGGATCTTCAGAAAAAGGGAATTTCTGCCAGTCGTATTATAATGACTATGGAAATATACAAAAAAATTAAGACTTATCATCTTTCTCTCGGAGAGATTCAGGGGGAATTCGGTGACTATATTACTGATGATGAGATTTTCGGGATTCCCGTATACATCGATAATGTCGATGAGATTGTTGTAGAGTAGAGAGGTGTAAAGTGAATAGAAAAATCGGATTTATCGGAACCGGAAATATGGGTCGCGCCATGATTGGAGGCCTGATGGCTAAAAAGACAGTGGCAGAAAATCAGATTTATGTCAGTGACAGAAATACTGATTCGCTGGATCAGATCCAGTCTCAATGGGAGAATATTATATGTTCGACAGATAATAAAAATACCGTACAAAACGCCGATATTATTGTCCTTGCTGTAAAACCCAATATATACAGCGCGGTCATAGAGGAAATTTCTTTTTTAATAGATGAAACAAAAATTTTTATAACAATTGCAGCCGGAATAACCATAGATCAGGCAGAAAAGATGTTGGGAAAAAAAACCAAAATTGTCAGAACCATGCCCAATACTCCGGCGCAGGTGGGCGAAGGAGTCACAGCCTATTGGTGTAACTCTTCTCTGTCTTCAGATGAGGAACAGATGATATTGCCGATTCTGAGAAGCTTCGGAATTGTGGAAAAAATCGAGGAGAAGTATTTTCATGCTGTTATCGCTGTCAGCGGAAGCTCTCCCGCCTATGTCTATATGTTTATTGAAGCCATGGCTGATGCAGCCGTTCTGCAGGGACTTCCCCGGGATCAGGCTTATAGAATGGCTTCTCAGGCCGTACTGGGAGCCGCAAAGATGGTCAGGGATACAGGGATTCATCCCGGTGTGCTGAAAGATGCCGTTTGTTCTCCCGGAGGGACGACAATAGAAGCCGTAGCTACTCTGGAAGAGGAAGGTCTGAGATCTTCGGTAATTAAAGCTATGAATAAGTGCACCAAAAAATCAAAAGCAATGACAAAGGGTTAAAGTTAGATTAAAATTAAACCGGAATGAAAAAAGATAATGTCGAACTGATCTGCAGTATTAGCGAATTAGCGAATCTCTTTAAGGGGAAAAGTAATATACAGGGATTTCTGTCTAAAGTGACAGCCACGGTAGCTGATCACATGAATTGTGACTCCTGTTCGGTCTTTATTCACGATGACACGGCCGATGAGCTGATTCTGGAAGCTACGGAAGGACTGAATAAAAAATTCACCGGGAAACTCCGCTTAAAACCGGGAGAAGGCCTTACGGGAATGGCTTTTAAAGAGGAAAGGATCATAATCGAGAAAGAGGCGACCAGCAATCCTCTCTTCAGGCAGATTGAAGGGTTTGGAGAAGAAGCCTACAAGTCTTTTCTGGCCATTCCCATATTAAGCGGTCTTTCAAAAATCGGAGTCCTCGTTCTGGAGCATTCTGAACAAGATTTTTTTAACAGCAATGATCTGATGGCAATGAAAGCCATTGCCTCCCAGCTGGCCACAACTCTTGAAAATGTAAAACTTCTTATCAGTGTTAACGAGAATACTGTCATCGAGAAGGATAAAATAACCGGAACCCTGCATATAAAAGGGATTTCCACCGATTCGGGGATAACCACAGGTAAAGCTTTTCTCATGGGAGACAGCCAGAGTACTGTCTTTTTAACCGCAGAAGAGATTGACTACGGAAAGAAACTGGAAGACTTTGAATTATCTCTGAGCCGTACAGTTCATCAGGTTGAAGATTTGCAGAAGCAGATGGAAATGGAGCATTCCGATGTAGCCTCAATGATTTTCAGTACACATCTGCTGATGCTCAATGATTTTAATTTTTCCGGTGAGATGCATAATCAGATTATCGTAGGAAGCAGTCCTGTCGATGCTATAATCTCAATAGTCAATAAATACATCTCTATTTTCAGTGAAAGCGAGAATCCCCGCATGCAGGAAAAAGTCCAGGATATAAAAGATCTGGGTCATAGACTCCTGAGAAATCTTAGCACTGAAGTTCATGAAGAAGGGAATTACTCCGGGCAGATTGTTGTTGCCAGAGAGCTGCTTCCTTCAGAACTTATAAAAATAACTGCTCAGGAGGCTGAAGGTCTTATTCTCTTCGGAGGAGGCGCCACAGCTCATATCACCATCCTTGCAAAATCTCTCGGTGTACCCGTTGTCTTTACCGATGACAGGCGTATTTTTGATATTGTTGAAAATTCCCCTTTAATCATAGATGCCAACGAGGGACATATTTTTATTAATCCCGATAAAGGCACAGAAAGGAAGTATAAGAGGCATAGTGCCGGTCTGAAGATTTCTCCAGAGGAAATTGCCGGTATCCGGAGCAGGACACGGACAAAAGATGGACAGGCTGTCAAACTCCTGGCCAATATCAATCTTCTCAGTGATTTGAAAAATGCCGCCCTTTTTAAAGCCGAAGGAGTCGGGCTGTACAGGAGTGAATTTCCCTTTATAATAAGAAATAACTTTCCTTCTGAGCAGGAGCAGTATCAGATATATAAAAAGCTGATTGATCAGTCTCCCGGAGACGAAGTCACTTTGAGAACTCTGGATATCGGAGGGGACAAAATTCTCTCCTACATGAGGGACATTGAAGAGGAAAATCCCTTTCTCGGTCTGCGGGCCATCCGTTTTCTACTGAAGAATAAAAGAATTTTCAGGACTCAGCTGAAAGCCATGCTCAGGGCCGGGGCAGGGCGGAAACTCCGGATTATGTTTCCTCTTGTCTCTTCTCTCGATGACCTTCTTATGGCTAAAGAGGTTGTCGAACAATGCCTCGAAAAACTGAAAAAGGCGAAAATTAAGCATAATAGCACACCGGATATCGGTGTCATGATTGAATTGCCCTCTGCGGTTCTGGTCATTGAGGAAATCTGCAGGGAAGCGGATTTTATTTCAATCGGAACAAATGATCTTGTGCAGTATCTGATTGGTGTTGACCGCTCCAATGATCATGTCGCCTGGTTGTATACAGCGAGACACCCTTCGGTTCTCAGGGCTTTGAAAATTATTGCCGATGGTGCGCGAGAGACAGATTGCGATATTTCTGTCTGTGGAAACATAGCCGGCGATGAGCAACTGATTAAAATTCTGATTGGTCTGGGTATTAGAAAATTCAGTATGAATCCCGTCAGAATTCCCTTAATTCAGAATGTTGTTGAATCGATAGATACCGGGGAAGCTGAAAAAACGGTAGAAACTCTTTTGAAGTTCGGACTGGTCAAAGAGGTCAAAGAATATTTTGAAAAGTATAAATGAAACAGCAATAAAACTGGCTTCTGAAATTGTCGGATATCTATCTCAGGTCATTCGGGGGAAAGAGGAATTCCTCCAATATCTGACAACCGCTTTTCTGGCCGAGGGACATGTTTTAATAGAGGATTTACCGGGAACCGGGAAAACAACAGCTGTAAAAACACTCTCTCATATGGTTAATGGAATCAGTTTCAAAAGGATACAGTTTACTCCGGATCTTCTCCCCTATGATATTACCGGTGTTGAAATCTGGGATCCTGTAAGCTCTTCATTTATTCTGAAAAAGGGGCCTGTTTTTGCCAACATAATACTGGCTGATGAAATAAACAGAACCACTCCGAAAGTTCAATCGGCCCTATTGGAAGTCATGGCTGAGAAACAGGTGACAATCGGTCGCGAGACCTACCCCTTTACAGGGCTTTTCTTTGTGGCGGCAACGGAAAATCCCATAGAGTTTGAAGGAACCTACCCCCTTCCGGAAGCACAGAAGGATCGGTTTCTCATGAAACTGTCCATTGGCTACCCCGATGAAGAGAGTGAGTTTGAAATAATCAAGACCAATCCTTCACAGACTGTTCTGGAAAATATCCAGCCCATTTTCCAGCCTGAGGAAATTGAAGAGATTCTTGAATCTGTCAATTCTGTTTTCTGTGATGACCGTCTGATCAGATGTGCTGTTTCCATAGCCAAAAAAACCAGAAACCATAGTTCTGTTGAAATGGGAGTCTCTCCCAGAGGTTCCCTCATGCTCATCAAAGCCTGTCGTGCCTATGCCCTGGTTAAAGGTCGGGATTATGTTATAGATCAGGATCTTATTGACCTTGCTCCTAAAGTTTACAGTCATCGTATGCGTATGAAAAATGTAAAGAAATCCGCTGAAAATCTAATAGAGGAGGTGACTTCTCTTGAAATTCAGAAAATTCCCCGTTAAATTCCCCATCACCCTTAGTGGCCTGGCTTTTTTTTTGTCCCTTTCATAGTCTTTCTCTCCGGTCTGAAGAGGAAAGAAGCTGTCACTATGATCTGGGGTAGTTCCTTTTTCTTGCTTTTTATTCTTTTGCTTCTCCTGGCTTTTATTCAGTATGTCATATTACAAAAAACCTTCAGAAAAAATATTCCCGATTTCCCCATGCCTGTATCAGTGAATAGCGGAGAAAATATTTCCCTTAGTCTGGAGGTTTATATTCCGCTCCTCTTACCGGGATTCCGATGTCTCTGGAAGACTGAGTTGATCTGGGAGAGAGGAAAAAGGATCCTCACAGCTTCAACCCCCCTTCAGAGAGGGGGATCTCTCTACGATATTCATTTTCTTAAGACTTTGCGCGGTTTATACAAAGGGGACTCAGGAATGATCCTCCTTGAGGATCTTTTTGGCTTTACCCGTTTTATTGTTTTTAGAGGTGAACCGGTCACACTCTCGGTTTTTCCGGAATTTGAAACTGATGGGATTAAAAGAGAAAAAAATATTTCCGGAGGAGAAGAGGCTACGGCCGATCCCTCCCGGGTCAGATCAGATGAACTTCTGGAAGTCCGCAAATATTATCCCGGAGATGATGCGAGGAGAATCAACTGGAAAATGTTTGCCGCCAGCGGACAGCTGTTTCTCCGTATCGGGGAAGAGATTCCTCCGCCATCGGGAGAAGTGACTGTTGTGCTCAATAGTTTTTCTCAGAGTATAGATTCTCTCCACAGATCGTCATATTATACCGATCTTCTCATCAGTGCCTTTTTGTCTTTTATCTATGCTTTTATCGAGAAGGGCTGCATTGTGAATTCTATGGCTCCGGGAATGAGGGATCCTCTGGTCTTTGATCCGGGTAAACCAGATGAATTATTCAGAATTCTCTCATCTGTCACTGCGGGAGACAGGATCAATGATTATCCCGATAGGAACTTCTTTTATATAATCAGCCATCCCCAATCGGATTCTCTCAGGGATATTATTGATAAAAGGGGTGGCGAGAGAAAGGTCTTTATTAAAAAAATCACCCCCTTGACCCGGAAGCAGTACGCAAAGGGGCTTTTTATGAGAGATTCTATGGGTGATCAGGTTTCCTTTCTTGAATACAGAGCGCTGTTACAGATACACAAAAGCGCAGAAGAGGATCTTATGTATTTGAAAAACCGGGGAAAAGGAAGAATTCATGGTGAAATTATCTAAAACCATGGAAGGGCATGGCCAGGGAGTCTCTCTGGTTCATATTTTCCGATTGGCACTCCATTTGTCCCTTCTTCTTATTCTGGGTAAGTATCTGGAGCATGTTATCAGTTTTTCTTTTCTCATCGGGGCATTTCTGGCAGTCAGTTTTCTGGTTTTTTTTCTATACAGATTGAGATTAAAGTCCATCCTCTCTATTCCGATTCTTCTTCTTTCTCCCTGGATTATCCGTCTCTCAATTGTTCTGATTAATATTTTTCAGCCCTCTTTTCTACAGATTTTTTACGATATGAATTTTTATCTCATTCTGGTCCCACTATATGTCAGTTCCCTCCTGACCTGGTTCTCCCTTATCAAGCCCTCTTTTAGAAAGTATGAAGTCCTGCTCAATGGGTTTTTCCTGTTTTTGCTATTCTGGAAACAGGGAAACTATAAAATTACAATAGTTCCCAATCCGGTTTTACTGGCTATTTTTTCTATTGTTTTTATTCTGGTTGAACTGCTGGTTCTCTATTTATCCATTATAATGGAAAAGGGAATCAGAAGGAATTTTTCTAGAGAATTCAAAGAGTTTTCCCTATTCTTTCTCTTATTAATACCTATGATCATTTATCTCCTCATGCCCTTATGGAAAATTTATGAAGAGGGTTCCGTCGCCGGTGGGGGTGGTTTGCTGAAAACATCCATGTTCCGCTTTGACTTTTCCGAATATATCAAACTGGAGACCGAGATTTCCATGAGTGATGATCTGGTTCTCATGTACAGAAAAGAGGGCCCGGCGGAGAGGATGTTACTGAGAAGATTTGTCCTTTCAGGTTATGAAAAAGGTCAGGGCTTTTATCGCCATGAGAGAGACAAGGTCAGTCCTCCCGATAAGCTTCTGCCCCGGTATACAGAATACAATGATCCGGGCTATTCCGCCAGGGAAGAGGTCAGGCAGGAGTTATTTCTGGTCAATATTGATCCCACAGCTTTTTTATCTCTCAATTATCCGGTCAATTCTCAACCTCTCTACAACTGGGACAATTCGTCATTTGTCAGGATTTATCAGAGTGATGCCATGGTGGCAACCGGGAGAATCCGTGATTTATTCCCTCTCATATCCATGGAAGAGAGCGATATTAATCACTACACCTACACGGGAGATGACCGGGAAATACAAGCCCTGGCTGAAAAGATTACAGAAGAGGCACCCGGTTCATTGTTAAAAACCATGGAGATCGAGCAGTATTTCCATAAAAATTATTATTATTCCCTTAAACCGGGAGTTGCTCCCCATGGAGATCAGCTTTCCTATTTTATCAATGAATCAAAAAAAGGCTACTGTTCCTATTTCGCCTTTTCCATGGCTCTCATGTGCCGCAGTCTGGGAATTCCCGCAAGAGTTGCTGTCGGTTTCTGGGTTGATCCCGATGTCTCTGTGCTGAACTTCTATCCGGTTCGGGCCGATCAGGCTCATGCCTGGGTAGAGGTCTATTTCAATAATTACGGATGGGTTGAATATGACCCCACTTCGGGTACGATGTATCCGGGCGAACAATATCCCTTTGCCAGTTTTACCATAGATGAGTTCAGTCCGCTCATTGAAGAAATCCTTGAACATGATCTGATTCCGGAAAATCTCATGGATACCCCTGATGATCTTATGGGCGACAATAGTAAAAAGAGCCCCTTGAAATCGCTTTACAAATTTCTGGGGAGGTCCTGGTATTTTCTGCTGCTCTTTATTTATCTGTTGTATATAAGCATCTATCGCTATGGCTATATACTTTTAAGCCATTTGAACCGAGGGAAAAGAATAAAAACAAGGTACTTGTATTTGAATATGATAAACAAACTCTCCTTCGAGCGGAAGAACTTTAAAGAGAGTGCCTGGGAGTATGCCCAGAGAATAGAGAAAACAAGGACCATTCCTCTGGTTGAGCTGACAGATCTTTACCTTAAATCCCTCTTTTCTCCGGAATATACAGCAGAGGATTTTCATCATTTTATTCAATGCACAGCCGAAACTCTGGCGGTTTACCGAAAGGGGCTGCCTTATTGGAAAAGAACCCTGTTTTTTCTGTTTCCCTTTTTCAGGAGTCTTCATAGATGAAAAGAATAGACTTTATTTTTGTAATACTCTGTTTAACAGGCTCTTTTCTCTGGGGGCAGAACCATGATGAAGACTGGTTTTTTGATGAAGCTGAAAAAGCCATTGAAAAAGAGAACTATGAATATGCCATATCCATACTGGAGGACGGGCGCAGGGCTTATCCCGGATCATACCGGATTATTGAAAAAATCGGTGATCTTTATTTTGATAAGGATCTCTATTCCCTGGCCTTGGAGACCTATCGGGAAGGGGAGTTGCTGGAGCCTGATAAGGGATCTATTCTGTATAAAGTAGGATCCACTCTGGGTCGTCTGAATGAAAATGACCAGGCCATTGAATATTATGAAAGGCTTCTGGATTCTGAAAAATACCACAAACT
>JAEINM010000139.1 GCA_016342385.1 Spirochaetaceae bacterium
GGTGATCTCTATGTTGCTGTTAAAGAATTATTTCCTGTCAGATTGACAGCTACCGGTTCAATCGATCAAACCTTGGTCGACCTGAATATTCAGGACTTCTACTTTGATCCCGTATTTATTAATTATTTTATGCCCACTGATCCTTATAAGGAAAAGAGGCATGTCGTGTTTAAAAGTGGAAATATCACGGGAGACATTCGCATCGATGGTAAAATCTCAGATCCTGATTTTCATGGTGTTCTGAATGTTAATGATATTGCTGTTGAATCTCCTTATATTGCTGAAATTCCCCAGCCGGCATCGACTAAGGCCTATCTCGATGGCCATTCAATGATTCTAGATCCCTTAGTTATTCAATTGAAGAACGGCTCGATTACTGTGGATTCCGCTTTTGAATTTGATGGCGGACTGCCTACCATTTTCGATGTGAATATCGATATAAGCGGCGGAACAGGTGTCAGAGTCGCCTATGAAATTCCCAGTTTTTCATGGGATGGGCATTTTACCGGGACCACGCAGATAAAGGGAAGCAAAGAGGGGGGATTCCTAAGGGGAGATCTTATTTGTAATGATCTGGTTTCATCTATGGAAAGCAGCGCTGATCAATCTACGGTGAAAATTGTTCAGAGAAGCCCCAGTGTTGAGGGTTTCCTTGTGGATCTAACGATTCAGACAGGACGGGATGTGAACTTTTATTTTCCCAATCAGCAGGTCCCTATTATTCAGGCTACAGCCGATAACGGTGATACAATGAATATTACCTATGATTCCCGATCAGATGTTCTGGCTCTTGTTGGTAAGCTTGCCATCAGAACTGGTGAGATAAATTATTTTAACAAAGCATTTTTCCTTAAGGAGGGATTTATTGATTTTAACGAGAGTCAGGTGAAGTTTAATCCATGGCTGAATGTCCGTGCCGATGTTGTAACAAAAGATGATCTGGGTAAAGATGTCACCATCTCACTTTTATTTGATGATTACCTGTTTAATGAATTTAATCCGGAATTTCTATCATTTCCCCGGAAATCTGAAAATGAGATACTTGCCCTACTGGGGCAATCTTTTATACCATCTAATGATCCGGAACAGGTCAGTGTCGCCTCCATGCTGGTGGCTACAGGAGGGATGATCGGTAAAAATACAATAATTCAACCCTTGGAAGATGCTATTAAATCTTCTTTCAATCTGGATTTTGTATCTTTTAATACTGACATTATTGAAAATGCCATATTGGACCGGTTTCAGGATCAGGAGTTTTATTCCCGCAATAATCAGGGGATGAATTTTGCTAAATACCTTGAGAATACTTCTCTTTTTGTAGGAGAGTATTTAGGGGATTATTTATTTCTTGAGGGATCATTGGTTGTAGATTATGATGAGGCCAATAGTGTATCATCACCATGGGGTGGATTAGATCTTAATGTTAATTTAAATTTACAGTTTATTACGCCATTTGTATTGATTGACTGGACATATGATCCAAAGAACAATCCAGGTTCGGATTATTTTTTTCCACAGAATACAATATCTTTTACATGGCAGTATTCATATTAAAATTTTACGACAATATTCGGAACTCAGCGCTTAAGGCGTATTCCGGAATATCTATGAAGGAGAATAGATGCTCAAACGCACTTTTTACACAATAAATGTCTTAATCATGCTTATGCTGACTCAGACAGTTTTTGCACAGCAGAACGATGAGGAATGGTATCTGGGTAAAACCATAGTTGATATCAGATTTACAGGATTGGACACAGTTTCATCTACAGAGTTGAGCGGGTTAGTCAGAGAATATATTTCCAGTGAATTCTCCGATTCTCTTTTTTATGAGATTCAGAGTAAATTGTATGCTCTGGATTACTTTGAGCTGATAATTCCCGCGGCACTAAAAGGTGATTCTCAGGGAAATACGGTTATTCTTGAATTTGAAGTCAAAGAGAAACCGGTTATCAGTGAAATTGAATTCACTGGAAATAGCAGGATTAGAAGAGGAGAACTTCTCGATACAATTCTACTCAAACGGGGAGATATGGTTAATCAGACCAGTATTAACCTCGATGAAACAGCCATACTCGATTTATATCTGGAAAAGGGGTTTCTCGATGCTCTGGTAAAAGGGGAAGCTCAGAAAGATCCTGAAAAAAATACATCGACACTTGTCTATACAATTGATGAGGGAACTCAGACGAAAATAAATGAGATCCTTTTTATTGGAAATGATAAATACGTCTCTGATAATACTCTTAAAGGATTAATGACTACAAAAACTCAGTCTCTATTCAGAAAAGGTGTCTACCAGGATAATAAACTGGAAGAAGACAAACGGGCCATCACTCAGTATTACCACGACAGAGGTTATATTGACGCAGAAGTTTATAATATTCAGAAGGATATTGTAAAAGATGAAGAGAAAAATATTAATTTTCTTAAAATCACTCTCTTCATAAAAGAAGGTGAGCAATACACCTATAAAGGTCTGAGTTTTGAAGGGAATGATATATATTCCGATGAAGAATTAAAAGCGATGTCTCTTCTTCAGGAGGGAAAAGTCTATAACGAATCGAAATTCCTGGCAGATTTCCAGAGGATTTCCGATTTGTATTTTGAAAATGGTTATATCTTTAACACTATTAACCGGGAAGAATTTAAAGATGAAGTGAACAGGGAAATCTCTTATAAAATTACAATCGTTGAAAGGGAAAGAGCTCACATCGAAAATATTATTATTCAGGGAAATGAAAAAACGAAAGATCATGTGATCTTCCGTGAGATTCCATTGGAAGTAGGAGATGTCTTTAATAAAACAAAGATCCTCCAGGGCCTGAATAACCTCTACAATACCCAGTATTTTTCAGTCGTTGAACCTCAGACCTTTGAAGGAAGTGCTCAGGGACTTATGGATCTGGTTATCAATGTAGAGGAGGGTAAAACTTCAGATATTGTTTTTGGAATAGCTATTTCCGGTGGTGATGGATTTCCCATATCAGGTCAGATAAAATGGACAGATAGAAACTTCCTCGGTTATGGTCAGACCCTGGGGGCTGAGACGGCTTTTGATTTTGACAGTCAGGAAGTCTCATTAAAGTTTACCGAACCGAGACTGCTGGGATACCGCTGGTCAGGAGGTGTTAACCTGACATACAGACACGAGAAGAATAGCGGAATCGATCAGGATATAGATGGAGACGGCATTGTCGACAATGCACCGGGATCTGTACCCGATGCGACAGTACATGAAGACTATCAGATGTCATATGATTCACACTACCTATCAGCCGGAGTCAGCACGGGGTACACGTGGATAACTCCTATCGGCCGGTTGGGTCTGGGAACGGGAATCAGCTCGGGATTTGAATACATTACCTATGATGAAACCATATTCAGACCATATAGTTCTTCTATTCGGGACAACTGGAAATCCTGGATGTATAAAGACCGGTGGTGGACCAAGGCAACCTGGGATATGCGGGACATAGTTTATGATCCTTCAAAAGGATTTATACTCAGTGAGACCTTTACTTTCGTGGGAATCCTCCCGGGATCCACATCGGACTATATGAAATCCGTTACCCGCTTCGATGCCTATCTGACTCTCTTTGATATACCACTCAGCGAATCCTTTAACTTCAAGAGTGTTTTTAAATTACATTCCGCCCTTTCCTATCTGTTGCCCAAACCGGGCGGCCCCGCTGTAAATCCACAGATAGACGGCTTTCACGTAACCGGTATGTTTATGGCCAGAGGCTGGTCCCCCATATCGGACGGTCAGGTCCTCTGGGACAATTCGGCGGAATTGCGGTTCCCCATAGTCAAGAATATTCTCTCCTTTGACTTCTTTTTGGATATGGTCGGGTTCTGGGGCAGTGATGAGGATTTTACATCCATGGGTATAGAGGATTTCAGATTTTCACTGGGAGGCGGTTTAAGGCTGGCCAATCCTCAGTTCCCCTTTTCTCTCTATCTTGTGAAAAAGTTTAATTTTGATGAAGATGGAAATATAGACTGGTTCCCCGAAGCAGATTGGGATGCATTCCCCGATTCGGGACTGGACCTGGTTATTTCTTTCGGTATAGATATTTATCAGTAGGTTAAGGAGTCAACTGTAATGAACAAAAGAGTCTACCCCATATTTTTATTTCTATTTTTTACGGTCCTCGTGTCCTCATACGCCACGCAGATTACTCGAGTCGGTGTCATTGACAGAGCCAAGATTCTACAGACTTTCTACACCAAGTCTCAAGCCACAAGAGAACTGGATGAACTGAAGGAAGCCATGCAGAATGAACTGGTGAGATTGAGTGATGAAATAAAAATGTATGAAGAGCGAAAACTCAATGCCGAGAACAGAGGAGATGAGACAGAAGCTCTGAAGCTTGATAATATCATTTTTGATAAAAAGCAATATCTCCAGGACTACTACCGGACAAAGAATAACCAGTTAACAGAACGTCAGAAAAACCTATCCCAGGATAGAGAATTTGCCCAGCAGTTGCTGGAAGTTATCGATTTTGTCGCCTTGAGTCAGGGGTTTTCAATCGTTCTCGATATTTCAACTCCCGGTTTAATCTGGAGTAATGATGAAGTGGATATTACCAATTTAGTTCTTGAAAGGCTTCAGTCTTTGAATTGATAAAAAAATAATTTGAAAAAGAAAACCCCGCTTTATGAATGCGGGGTTTTCTTATATAATGGGAAATCATGTCGGATAACACACCAATGATGAGACAGTACATGTCCATAAAAGATAAACATAAAGATTCGGTCCTCTTTTTCAGAATGGGGGATTTTTATGAAATGTTTAAAAGTGATGCTGTTGAAGTCAGCCGTTTGCTGAACCTTACACTGACTAAACGCCATGGTATTCCCATGTGCGGAATCCCCTACCATGCTTCCCAGAACTATATCGGCAGGCTACTGAAAGCGGGGAAAAAAATTGCCATCTGTGAACAGATATCCCTACCCAAAGAGGGAAAGGGTATTGCAGAGCGGGATGTTGTGGAAATTATAACTCCCGGTACGGTTATCGATGAAGATTTTCTCGATAAGGGCGCAAATAACTATCTGGCGGCACTAGGCCGTTATCAGGATTTTCTTTCCATAGCCTACATCGATCTCTCTACAGGTGAATTCCTGGCTTCAAAAATTCCCTGGAAGGAAAAAAATGAGAAGCTGAAGAAGGAACTGATGAGGATCTCTCCAAAAGAGATAATCATTCAGGAATCTATGATGGATGACCATATGGATCGGATTTTTGATTCCTCCCAGGCTGTTATCAACCGTTATCCCGATTGGAATTTCGATCTGGAATCGAGCCGTCTGATTCTGGAGAGGCAGTTCAAGGTTGCCGGGATGAAAGGCTTCGGCTTTAAAGACAACGATGCTGAACTTCTTTCCGCTGGAGTTATATCGAGTATGTAGAGGAGACTTCGAAGAGTTTATTATCCCATATTCGGCATCTGGCTTCTTACACGGAACAGGATTTTGTCAGCCTCGATGAAGCCACACAGAAAAATCTTGAAATAATCAGGAATATGCAGGACAACAGCAGTTCCTTCACTTTAATCGATATATTGGATTATACCAGGACAGCAATGGGAGCCAGAAAACTGAAAAATTGGCTTCTAAGGCCTCTCAATACAAAAAAAGATATTGATATCCGGCAGAATAAAGTTTCTCTTTTCTATAAGGAGCAGGTAAAATTATCTGATTTAAGAACTCTGCTTGGAGGGATACTCGATATTGAAAGACTGTCTGCCCGCCTAGCCATGGATAAGGCTCATGGTAAAGATCTTATTGCCATAAAGCTGTCACTTCTGAACATCATGGAAGTGGAAGGTTTACTGAAAAGTTTTTCTCATAATGAGCTAAAGGTCTTAACACCGGAAGAATTGCTCATCACGGGAGAGCTCTATGAATTACTGGAAAAATCAATACGGGAAGAACCGTCCATACTGTTTACTGAAGGGCGTCTTATTCGCGAAGGGTACAACAGTGAATTGGATAAGCTGAGAGATTTAAAAAGCAACAGCAGATCAATTCTGGATAATTATCTTCAAAAAGAAAAAGAAGAGACAGGCATAAACAATCTGAAAATTAAATATAACAAAATCATCGGCTATTTTTTTGACATATCCAAGGGGCAGCTGTCATTAGTTCCCGAGCATTATATACGGAGACAGTCACTGGTCAATTCCGAGCGCTTTACAACTGATACACTCATAAATCTGGAAACAGAAATTAACAATTCAACAGAAAAGATAATCGAATTGGAGAAGGAGCTGTTTTTCACGATCAGAGAGCAGGTGAAAGAGTCTCTTGATCTGCTCCTGGACTTGTGTTCCCATATTTCAGATATAGACTGCCTCCAGTCCTATGCTTATTGTGCCACTATCCGAGGGTATACAAAACCTGAAATAAGTGAAAACGGTGTAATACATATCCGGGAAGGTCGTCACCCCGTGGTTGAAGCTCATTTGCCGGCGGGAGAATTTGTTCCCAATGGCATAAATTTTAATAATAGGGATAAACCCTTTGCCCTGATCACAGGTCCCAATATGGCGGGGAAATCCACCTATCTCAGGCAGATTGCCCTTATTGTTTTAATGGCGCAATCAGGTTCATTTATCCCCGCCGCATCAGGCAGTGAAATTGGTCTGGTCGATAAGATCTTCTGCCGGGTCGGAGCCTCAGATAATCTGGCCAGAGGGGAATCCACCTTTCTGGTAGAGATGAATGAAACAGCCAACATTCTGCGGACGGCTACGGATAGGAGTCTGATCATTATGGATGAAGTCGGCCGGGGAACCAGCACTAACGATGGTTTATCCATTGCCTGGGGTGTCTCAGAGTATCTGATGGATGATATCGGGGCAAAAACTCTATTTGCCACACATTACCATGAGCTATGTCATATGAATCATGAAAAAATGTTTAATCTCTCTATGGATGTAAAGGAAAATAAAGGGGATATCTTATTTCTGAAGAGGATTAAAGAGGGCCCGTCCAATAATTCATATGGTATACATGTGGCGGGACTGGCCGGTCTTCCTCATTCCATTATAACCCGGTCACGATCTGTTCTGGCTTATCTGGAATCGAGAATGAATGATCAGGAGATGGAGATTCCTGAAAGAGTAGAAGAGAACAGCTCTTTTCTATTTAATGACTCAGAAATCATTGTCGATGAGATTAGATCTATTGACATCAGTAATATGACTCCCCTGGAAGCATTGAATAAACTGGATAATTGGAAAAAAATACTCCATTTATAAAATCCTGCTGTGTTTTCTGATGTTATCATCTTATGTTTATTAAAAATTATGTTCACGATTGTCATCTCTGTGGTAATCCGACAGAACAAGACGGTAATATCTGTCAGAAATGCAAGGATAAAAGTCCAGTGATCAGCGGAGAAATATGCTGTATCTGCGGACTCCCTCTCATCTCTGAAAAGTCAGTCTGCATGAGATGTCGTAAAAGGAAATATGCCTTTGATAGAAATTTTTCAATCTTTGAATACAAAAACAGAGCTAGAGAAATATTTTATCACTATAAATTCGCAAAGCACAGAGATATTGCCATCTGGTACAGTGAGCTAATCAATGATCTGGTTGCAGCCAAGTTTCATGACTATCTTATTGTTCCATCACCATCGAGATATTACAAGAAAATCAGAAAAGGTTGGGATCAGGTTGAATATCTCAGTTCAATATTAAGGAGTCAATATAATCTTCCGGTGAAAAATGTTCTGAAAAGATCAGGCGGTAGTGATCAGAAACGACTCGATCTGGAAGAGAGAATAACAAACCTGAGAGGGAAAATCTCTGTCAGGAGAAATTTTCAGATTATTACAGAACAGAAAATCCTCTTTCTCGATGATATTTTCACAACAGGGGCCACTGCCGATGAATGTTCTCGGGTTTTAATAGAGAATGGAGCTGCTTCTGTGACCTCTTTAACCATCGCTATTGACTGACTCTAGTTGACAATGTTTTTTATCCTTGATATTCTAAAATTACATTATTATTGTACTTTAATTGAGGAGTCCCCAATGGTGGCTCTTTTTTTATATGTAGATTATATTTAGGCAGGTTTTTTTGAATAGAGAAACAGGAAACAAATTACTTGAAGATGTTGAAGCCCTTGTGCAGAATCTTGGATTCTCGGTTGTGGAAATCAATTCTTCAACAAATAGGAACAGATTAAAAATCAATATGATAATTTACAGCCCCGAAGGTGTAAAGATTGATGATTGTTCTATCGTTCACAAAGCGGTTTTTCCCCGTCTCGAAGTGATTTATGACAAATTTGATGTTTATCTTGAAGTTTCATCACCCGGTATTGAACGGTCTTTTAAAGATGCCAGAGAATTTGGGGTTTTTACAGGTAGAGCTGTGAAAATCATGTATGGCGGAAATAATGAATGGAATTCAGGTATCATTGAATCAGTAACTGACGATGAAGTGGCCATTAAATTTGAAGATAATAGCCAAAGTATAAAATATAATGAAATCCATAAATGTAAACTGGATTATTTGAGGGAGGTCCGAAAATCATGACTTCTGATTTTGCAGAGGCAATTAAGCTATTACAACAGGAAAGAGGTATTTCGGAAGAACTAGTTCTTAAGACTATAGAGGATTTTCTTCTTGCAGCATATAAACGGAAATTCGGAACATCTGATAATGCTGTTGTTCGTTTTAATGATACTATGACTGATGTCGAAGTATACGCAAAGAAAATGATTGTCGCTGAAGATGATCATTATGATCCTGTTTCCGAAATTATACTGGAAGAAGCCCGAGAGTATAATGACGAGAGTGAAATAGGTGATGAAATACTTATTAAGATTGATAAAAAAGAATTTGATAGAGGTTCTGTACAGAGTGCCAAGCAGAGAGCCAAGCAGGATCTGAAGGAAATTCAGAAAAACACTCTCTATTCTGAGTACAAAGACAAGCTCGGTGAAATAATCATCGGGTATTTTCAGAGACAGAGAAATCAGAATATTTTTGTTGATATTGGAAAAACAGAAGCTATTCTTCCAAAGAGATTTCAATCTCCCAGAGAAGTATACCGTACAGGAGACCGAATTAAAGCTCTTATCAGCGAAGTGAACAAAACATCTTCCGGTTTGCAGATTGTATTGACAAGAACACATACGGATTTTGTAAAAAAGATCTTTGAATTGGAAGTCC
>JAEINM010000140.1 GCA_016342385.1 Spirochaetaceae bacterium
TATAAGAAATTCAATTCAGGATGTAATCGATTATCTTTTCATCGTAAAAAAAATTATGAAGGAAGAGCTCGATGTAGCCAATGCTCAAAGAGCCAGAAATAAACATGTTCTCGATCCACAACATCTGGAAAAGCAGCTTTTTGGAAATGAATATGTTATCTGGGTCGATGAAAATGGAGTTGAAAGAGTTTTTCAGTCAGAATCATCAGTGAATCCCTATAGTAACAGTAATCTACCAGATGGTGAAATGAATATCTGGCCTTCCGGGACATCATTCACCTCTATATATGGGCGTAACTGGACGATGACAATGGATCCTGCAGGAATAATCACAGTTACTGAAGAGGATACAGAAAAGCAGTATTCTTATAATGAATATGGAAGGCTTGTGCAGATTAAAGATAGAGATAGCAATTCTGTTGATGTGAACTTCTCGGGCCGCAGAATCATTAGTGCAACTGACCGATTTGGAAGAATGGCGGAATTCTTTACCAATGAAGACGGAAAAATAACAAAAATCACCGATTTTACTGGAAGATCTGTTTCCTATTCATATTCCGGTAGGCTGCTGAGTTCTTTTACTAATGTTGAAAACTATACGTTTGAATATGAATATGATAACAATAATAATTTAAATCTGGTCCGGAATCCCGATGGAACTGACAGACGCTATGTCTATAGACTTTTTGATGATCTATACAGAGTAACCGAAGAATATGATGAACTGAACTATGGTCAATATTTTGATTATTTTGATGGTGAGACCGTGCATACCAATCGTGAAGAAGGTCAAACCCGGTTCACAATTGAAAATTATCATATTGAGAAAATCGAATATCCCGATGGTAGAATCGAAGAAGACATTCACAATAATAGGGGATATAGAATCCGCCACATCTATTCATCGAAAGATGAACATAACTACACTCCCGATGACCAGGGGAATGGCCTCTATGAACGATTGGCAACAGGTGCTGAAATAACCAGAACATATCATGATATGTTCAATCTTCCCGAGAGCGAGTTGATTGAAACTGATAGCTGGAAAACCGAAAATAAAATTGACTATTACAATAGTGGAAACGGAAAAGGCAGGGTGAGAAAAATTACTTATACCAATCCCGATTCCGGCGTTCTAGATTCGGAGATCTATATAGAATACACCTATGATTTATATGGAAGACTCACCTGGAAGCGTGATAAAAATGGGCAGGAATCGGAGTTCATTTATTTCGATAAATATCCATTAAGTGGCTCAACTATGGAAATAGTGAAAAATGGAGTTACTACAACACTCACTATGGATGAATTGGGACGTGTTATTTCACAATCTCGAGGAGATATAATCAGTGAATATACACTCGATACACTGGGTAGGATTCTGTTGCAGACTCAATTGGGTGAAAACGGACAGAGCATTAGTACACAATACAGATACAATTATCATGGAGTAGAATATAAAGCCGGTCCATTTTCCAATGAGGATCAATCAACTCTCTACAGTGAATTTAAATACAATAACCGATCCAATTTAACAAATATACTCATCTCTGAAAGAACATTTACAAGAGAACCAGAAAACATAGTCCTATCATCATATTTTGATGAGGACTTAGTGCGGGAAACAATCATAAGTTACGATAGAGAAGAGAACCCTGTATTTCAGCAGAATCCCGATGGGACCCAAAGCTATTATGAGTACGACAGAGCGGGCAAACTGACAAAAATGGGTTACTATAGAAACTCTGAGAAAGTTTTACTGAAAGAGTATATATATGATTTTGCCGGAAGAATTAAAGCTATTCTTGAAGGAGGATATGAGCAGGTCTCTTACGAGTATCCCGATTCACGGCATATCACTGAATCTCGATATGGTGGGGAACTGAGGATTTATAAAACTCTTGATCAGCTTGGACGTAATGAATCGATGAGACTAGAAAGTGCCGATGGATATAAACAGATAGGTTACACTTATGATTATCTCGGTCGGATCAGTGAAGTCATAACAAATAGGGATGGAGTGATTGGAACGGAATATTACCAATATGATCTTCTTGGACGTTTAACATACTCGAAAGGATTGAGAGGGGAAGAAGTTGTTATTAATACAGATGATACTCTTAGAAAGACCACAGCTAAGGGACCTGAGGGACTGATTTCTGAAGTCATATATGATATTTATGGAAATCTGATTGAAACTTCCGAATCAGGAAAAGGGACAACGAATTATTTTTATGACAGCTTTGGTAGACTTACTAGTACGACACTACCTGAAGGGGAAGGATATACCTACACATACGATACTTTGGGTAGACCTGTCGAAATTCTAGATAGAAAAGGTGAAAAAACGACCATAATATATGGGCCCATGGGTAGTTACCGCGAAATTATTAATCCAAAGCTGGAAAAAACCAGAATCGAGTATGATATTGCAGGAAGAGTTATTGCTCAGATAGATCCCAGAGGAGCTGTGAGGCGATCGGAATACGATCCTTATACCGGTGCTGTTACTGCGCAATACGGAGCCGAATCAGAAATAATTCTCTATAAATATGATGACCTGGGATATCTTCTTTCAATTACAGAAGTTGGTGAAAATGATAAGAAAGTTAAAGAATACAAACGAGACCCTTATGGAAGACTAACCGACCTCTATGGAGAAGAGGGCTATCACATTGGTTATGAATATGATTACAATGGCAACTTGAGAAAAATGACACAAGGGCCGGAATCTTATGAAAAAGTCCTTCGTCAGTGGGAATACTCTATTGATGGACTACTGGAAGCGGAAGTCTATTCACTTGATGGTCGTGAATTTAGAAAAGAATTTGATTATGATCTAAGTGGATTACTGGAACGAGAGACTAATTACAGGAATCAGGAAATAAACTACAGCTATGATGGTTTAGGCCGTATCGATCTTGTTAACTTTCCCGATGGCGAGTTTTATGACTGGTCCTATAACTTTACCAGCAGTGGTTCTGTTTTTAATGTAGAAGCAGCTGATGGTTATTCCCATGAATATGGAATGAATAAAGAGGGACAGATCTTATATGACGAAGACTTATCGACAAGAGATCGCGTGGATTACCGATACAATCGAGCACAGGAACTGGAAAAAGTTTTAGGACCGAAACAGGCTATGAGTCTGACTTATTCCTATGATGAACTGGGGCGGATTTCCAATGTGACATCAGGGGGAAGTGAACAGGTTGATTTTATCTATGATGCCTCGGGGAATATGGTTCGAGTCGAATATGGATCATCTGAAAAAAGTCAGAGTGATTATTTTTACGATCTGTCAGGAAGAATGACCGGTTATCGAACAGTGAAAAACTGGGGTAACCACGAAGAGCTTCTCGATGGTTATATCTATCAGTATGATAATTATGGAGATGTTATCTACCAGGCAGATAAAGACGGTTTGGTTACAAGGTATAAATATGATGGGCTGGACAGACTCCATCAGGTTTGGTATCCCTCACAAAAAGGTGAGAAGAATCAGGCTGCGGTAAAAGAGAGAAAAGACCTTGGATTAAATGGAAACGATGAGAAAACTCCCGAATATCTTTCTTCATTAACAGATATAGGAAACATCGAAAGTGCATTCCTTGAAAGTTATGGCGATGTATTTGGGAACTGGAATCAGAAAACAGATCCATTTCTCAATGGACAGTTTCACAATGAGAGAATTGAGTATGATATTTATGGCAGAAGATCGGAAAAAGTAAATGAGTTCGGTTCTATTCAATACGGTTATAATGAAATGGATCAGCTTCTACGTGCGGGAAATAGAGCCTATGAATATGATGCCGATGGCAATCGGAAAAGAGAGTTTTTTACCGATCAGGCATGGCTAACAGATGAAGCGGGATTAAACCTTACAATTCAGGAGAATGACCTTATTGTAAATGGTCAGGGTAAGGGGAATGGTTTGGGGCAACTAGGTGGTAATAATTCCAATCCCCATTCGGGGCTGCAGGAAACATGGAGTTACTTTGAATATCGAGCCGATAACAGAATGACCAGATATTATGACAGTCAGGGTGAAGACTGGACATATAAATATGATGGTTTCGGCAGACGTTATGAGAAAGAGCGTTCTGCAAGTGCTCACCCTGAAAAAGATGTCTGGAGAAACGATGAGATCTGGTATGCGGGATTCTCTCATAATATAATAGCCGAATACACGGAAATTGAAACCTGGAACGATAAAACCATTCAGAGCGGTTTGGAATATCTGATCGGACCGGGAGGGCGTGCCTATGGTGCCCATGAAAACTATAGCAGAAATGGCCATGAGTGGTCTCCCAATTCATGGAAAAACAGAAGATACTATCACTATGACAGAATGGGATCAGTCACAGCAATATCTCTGGATAAACCGGGCTTAAATGGATCTACTTACCAGTACGGACCCTTCGGTGATGTCCTTGACGGCGGCGAGCACAGCTGGGGCTGGGACTATAATGGAAACTACCACATGGGATTTGATTCTGTTGGTTATACAGGTTACCGCATAGATGCTGAGAGCGGACTGTATCACGCGCCGTTTAGGGAGTATGATCCACTGGTTGCCAGCTGGACGACAAGTGATCCCATTAAAGATGGATTGCTTTGGTATGGGTATGTGAATAATAATCCGGTTAAGTTTACTGATCCGCTAGGGTTATTTCATGAATGTAGTGATGGATCATCGGGATTAATTCAAGATGGAGATACTTTAACAGGTATCTCAAATCAAACTGGAATAAATATAAATACTTTACTTCGTTTAAATCCTCAAATTTCAGATCCTGATATTATATTCGCAGGTCATACTTTAGATCTGCGGGATGATAATCATGATCTGATGTATGAAATTTTAGGAAATTCCTATAATGGAATCCAAATAGATATAGATGCCATTGATATTGTGATATCTGATCCGAGTCGACCTTCAGAGGTAGAAACACGTGCAGCTGCCAATGGTATGAATCTGGGTATATCACCAGCTGAAGAACAAATGTTACTTCTTGCAATGGTAGGACGAGGAACATCTTTACCTAATGATACGATTTATATGCCTAATGGTGTTTCTACGACTAAAAATAAAGCTGTATTAATTCATGAGTATTACCATCAAATGCAGTATGCTTTAATAGGTAAAGAATCAGCATTTAGTCGTTTAGTAGCTGAACAAATGCAGTATGAAATGACTGGTCATGATCCAAAGCAAAGTCCATATAACTATACAATTAACAATACTGGTGTTATTAATAGTTTATCGGATATTACGACATTAGAAGGCCAAGCACAATATATAGAGCATTTTGCTAGGGGTTATTTATATCAAAGGGGTTCTTCATCCTATACACAGGATTTAAAAGATAGAGCGATGGTTTTACGTAATTCCGGTTTAGATTCACAAGCAATAAGTGAGGTCTTAAGATGATTGTATATAAAAAATATCTGATTTTTTTGTTCATGCTGATTTCGGGAAATTTAATATATGCCACTCCCTCTACTTCCTATAATGAAGCGTACATTTTTTTTAATAGTATTAATAGTGATATAGTTATTGAGATTAAAAGCAAAACAAATGAAATAAATCTCTCGGGAATTAATGGTTTTTTGAATTATAACGACAGTTGGGCTGAAGTTTATCTGGGTGTATTTTTGGAAAAAGAATCTGGTATACTAACGGAGTTAGGATCTGGTCACATCTTTTCATTGGACTATAATGAGACAATTTTTCATGAATTATCCTATTACGAGAAATTTATTTCAGTTGTTGAAAGTTTTATTGTAAAATCAACATCAGGGAAAGTTCTTATGACTTTGAAGGATTTAAAAGAGGAGGATTTTAAAAAAATTCTTCCACCGAGCGATATCGTTCTTGTATCAATAAGAGATTGTTCTGAAAACAGGTAACTTTTCGATTCTATCTTTAGTAGACCTGACCCAATTCTGATCACACTTTTCCCTTATTAAAGGTATAGATTATTAATGATTGGATAATTAAAAAAAAGGATAATTTAATCATATTGTAACTTTAATCTGGCAGGGGGGGGATTTAAGAATTATAATTCTCTTAATTATACAACGACCCGGTTGCTGAGTGTTTAGCCTCCGGCGAAATCTATCTAAGTACCCTTTTATCAGGTTGCTATTTGCCAAATTTGTCTATAAAATAAATAAAAAAATATGAAGCAAGAAACACTTAATCTGCTGTTATTGATACTGGTAACAGTTCCGGTAACAATTATTGATCTGCGATATAAAAAAATTCCCGATGTTATAACTTATCCGGGTATAATTCTATTGCTGATTGTTAAGACAGCCGTTTACAGAGTTCCCATTTTTAATAGTTCAATCCTGCTGGTTGCGGGATTTGTCCCATTTTTTTTAATCTGGTATTTTACCAAAGGGAAAATGGGACTGGGAGATGCCAAACTATCGGCTTTTCTCTGTCTGGTACTGGGTCTGGAAGGGTGGTTTCTCATGGTTTTCATATCATCTTCAACAGCCCTGGTCTTTGCCTTGTATATGTTGTGGAGAAAGAAAATAGACAGGAATGCGAGAATACCCTACGGTCCATTTTTAAGCCTGGGAGCTCTGGTCAGTGCATTCATTTTGTAATGGAGATAAGATGTCACGATTTGTCAGGAATACTTTAGCAGCCCTCATCATCTCACTATGCACTCTGCCTGTTTTTTCAGGGGACATAGAATCCCTGGAATTCCACAATCAGGAAATTACCGACATCCTCCTCGTACTGGGAGAAGCGGGTAATATATCCATCGTCCCCGATGAAACGGTAAAGGGTACGGCATCTTATTATTTTTCCAACATGGATTTTGAAACGGCCCTGTCCCTTTTTCTCTCTTCCTACAACTATCACTACAGGCTGGAAAATGAGGTGTATTACGTTTCCCGTATTGATATTTCTATCAATCCCGATACAGATCTCATCTCTATTAATGCCGAAGATACAGATATTCAGATGATCATACGGGCTCTTTCAAGAAACATCGGAAAAACGATTCTCTTCGATGCCCTTCCCAGGGAAACCATCACCATTCACACGGAAGACCTGGCCATAGAGGACATTCTGGGTATTGTTATAAAAAAATATACCGATTACTCTCTGGAAACGGAAGACGGTTTTTACTATATCCGCAAAGAGATGCCTGTCAGTTCGGGCAGCCGGTCAGCCGCCCGGTCCAACCTCTTTACAGAAGAGAACGGGCTGTTTAGTTCCTCTTTTCAGCAGATTCGTTATAAAGAGGCACTGGAAAGTCTCTTTAAACTGACGGGAAAGGAATACTCCTTTCTGGGAAGAAATGATTCGGTTATAGAAAAGTTTGATTTTAGTCAAAAGCCCTTCGAGCAGATTCTCAGGCTTCTCCTGGAGCAGGGTAACGGCGATTATAAAATAATCGATGACATCTATTACATCATCGATATGGAGCGGCGGGATATTCTAAAGAAATTCTACACCACAGTTTATCTGCCCCTGAAATACACGACCACCACGGAAATACAGGCTCTTATTCCCTCATCCATTGCCTCTTCCCAGAACCTGAAAGTGGATAAAACGGGCAATGCCTTTATCCTCAGCGGAACTCTGGAGGAAGTGTCTCCCATTCAGGATTTTATTATTTCTATTGATACTCCTCATGGTGAAATGACCTATCACCGCTTTCAGTTATCCAGCACCGATGCCTCATCCATTACGGGGATTCTACCCAAGGAGCTACAGTTCAGTACGCCCATTATCTTAAAAGAGAGCAACTCTTTTATCATGCTCCTCCCCGAGTCCATGGTCGATTCCGTAAGAGAATATCTGGATCTGATCGATGTCGATTCCAATGGCTACGCCATCGAACTGAAGTATATTAAAGCCGAGCATATACTGGAAAATCCTCCGCCCTCTGTCAAAAAAGAGGAGCTGGTTCCCACCAATAATCCCAACATCCTCTATTTCAAGGGGAGTGAAAACCGCTATAGAAATTTCCTGAAAGATCTGGATCTTCTCGACCGTCCTATACCCCAGATCCGGTACGAAGTTCTGGTTATGCAGGTACAGGAGAGCAACAAATTTGATTGGAATTTTAATGCTTCAAACGCTCTTTCTGAAGAGGACAGTTCGACTTCGTTTCTCGGAGAGTTGGGTAATCTCCTCGACCTCAGTTTTGATATCGTCAGTCAGTTCGGGTATCAGTTTGCTTTTAAAATGAATTTAAGCCTGTCAAACTCTGAATCTAAAATTATGGCCGATACTTCTCTCAATGCGCTTTCAGGGGAATCTACCCATTTTCAGAATACGGAAACATATCGCTATAGAGAGCCGGAAACCGATGATGATACAAATAAAACGACGCCAACAGGTGTTTCTAGAGAGATAACATCGGGGCTCATCGTGGAAATCGAGGGCTGGTCGTCGGGAGATGGTATGATCACTATGGATGTAAAAACTACTATTTCTAAAAGGGATGAAAGTGGATCATCTGAACCCGGTGCGTTACCAGGAACAACAGAGAGAAATGTGACGACCCATATTCGGACAGAATCGGGAAAACCCGTTATTATCGGTGGTCTTATGCAGCAGGATAAAGTCATCGGGACGAAAAAGACCCCCTTTCTGGGAGATATTCCCCTCCTGGGTTATCTCTTCCGTTCAGAAAATGAATACTTTCAGAATACAGAGATGATCGTCACCATTGTCCCCTATCTGGAATATCCCGAATATTCTGTCAGTGATGTGGACCGGGACATCGAAGCTCTCTACAACTCATTTATCAGGCGCTGATTATGAGTGTACTAGCCGACTTTTTTCCCCTGCCGGAAAGGGAACAGCAATATCCCCTGGAATACATTGAAAACAACTCGGCCATTAAACTCTATGAGGATGATGGCATAGTCAAAATAGGGCTGACAGTCAACGACTCTCTGCTGAAAGAGGAACTGCGCAGTTTTCACAACAAGGCTGTAGATTTTCTCCTTATTGAAAAAAATGATCTCTCCTCCTACCTGGCGAAGAAACTTTCCGGTGGAGGACTGTCCGGTTCTGGGGGAAAATCGGCCGGTGATGAAAGACATAAACTGGATAAACTGGCCAATGATGCACCGGTTATCAATCTGGTCAATTCCATTATCATGGATGCCATCAGCCGGGGGGCTTCGGATATTCACATCGAATCCTTTG